>NZ_JBBMXE010000001.1:0-167900 GCF_037996745.1 Xenorhabdus siamensis | reverse complement strand
TTGGTGGTGCTGGTATAGCACGCGGGTATTTAAATCAGCCTGAATTGACGGCTGAGCGCTTTGTGGTCAACCCGTTTGCTACGGACGAAGACAAGGCACGGGGTTATACCCGGCTGTATAAAACCGGGGATTTGGTGCGCTGGCGGCCGGATGGCAAGCTGGAGTATCTGGGACGTCATGATCATCAGGTCAAGATCCGGGGCTACCGCATTGAATTAGGAGAAATTGAAGCCGCACTGGCTGCACATCCACAAGTCAAACAGGCAGTAGTGATTGACCGGGAGCAGGAAGGTCACAAAATTCTGGCGGCCTACCTGGTGAGTGAAAGAAGTGTATCCAATGACACCCTGATTGAGTACCTTTCCGACCGTCTGCCGGAGTATATGATGCCGGCCAGTTTTACCCGCCTGGAATCAATTCCGCTGACTCTGAATGGTAAGTTAGATCGCCGGTTTGAACAAGGCACTTATGCCTACCATATTCCTTATCTGGTGCAACTGAATGAAGGAGTCAAATTATCTCTGCTGGAAAGTGCAATTAACCGAGTGGTTGAGCGTCATAAGGTGTTGAAAACGGTATATCGCAGTGACGATGAAGGATACGGATATCAGCAGGCACTGGAAGATACTCTTCTTATTGAGTCACACCACTGTACGAGTGTTGAAGCCTTGCTGCATACAGTACAGGCTGAATTGAGCACATCATTTAATCTGATGACAGAACCGAGTTTGCGCCTGCGTCATTATCAGGTCGGTCACAACCACTATGTTTTGTTCATGTGGCATCACATCGCCATGGATGGCTGGTCGGTAGATATCTTTATGCATGAACTGGTGGAGGCTTACCATGCCCTGCTCGAAAAGCGTGACAGCCGTCTGCCTGAGCTGGACATCACTTATGGTGATTACGCCCACTGGCAGCGAGAATATTTGCAGGGCGAAGTAGGCGAACGTCAACGGGCATACTGGCGGCAGGTACTGGCGGAGTATGAGCCGTTACTTTTGCCAACCGATCATCCCCGTCCGGCGCAGGTAGATTATCAGGGACGAAATTTTGGCTTTACGTTAGGAAGTGAACTTACCAGTCAACTGAAAGCATTGGCAAAACAGCAGGAAACTACCTTGTTTGCTGTTTTACTGAGCGGTTTTTATCTCATGCTGGCGAGGTTATCCGGGCAAAGCAATATCGTACTGGGGACACCGACCGATAACCGCCATTATGCGCAAACTCAACCCTTAATTGGCATGTTTGTTAATTCACTGGTTCTGCGGACACAGGTGGAACAGGTCGGCAGTGTGGAACGTCTGATTGAACATGTTCATGATGTGATTGCTCAGGCCAAATCCCATCAGGATATGCCGTTTGAACAGTTGGTTGATATTCTTGAGGTTGAACGGGATGCGTCCCGTCATCCTATTTTTCAGGTCATGTTCGGGTTACAAAACTTTGGTGAAGGCCTGCCTGATGGAATGACGTTGCCATTCAGTCCGGTAAAACTGAATGACAATTTGCACAGTCCGGCTAAGTTTGACCTGAGCCTGTTTATTGCTGAGAACACATCTGGTCTGACAGGGGCGATCAATTACGCCGTCAGCCTGTTTAATGAAACGACGATAGCCCGAATGGCGGCAAGTTATCAGCAGGTACTCGCCGCATTTGTGGCAGATCCACAGCAACCCTTAAACCGTATTGATGTATTGTCTGCGCAGGAGCGTCATACCTTGCTGTATAGCTGGAACCAGACGGATAAGCCCTACCCGTCAGAGAAGACCCTACAACAACAATTTGAGGCTCAGGCGGCGGCCACACCGGATAATGCAGCACTGGAATTTGCCGGAGAAACCCTGACCTACCGTCAGCTTAATGAACGGGCCAATCAGTTAGCGGCCGTGATCCGGGCACAGTATCAGCAGCAGCGCCATACCCCGATGCCGGCAGATACGCTGGTGGCTCAGTGCTGAAAGCCGGCGGGGCTTATGTCCCGATATCTCCGCAATATCCGCCTGAGCGTATCCGGTTTATTTTGCAAGATACGGCATCACCTTGTGTTGTGACCCAAACACAATATCTGGCAACACTGGGGGAATATACCCAGACACGGGCTGAACCGCCGGCGTTGATAGCAGCGGATGATCAGGCCGTGACAGAAAACCAGCCGGCAGAAAATCCGGCTCCTGTGAATACAGCGACGGATCTGGCTTACGTCATCTATACGTCGGGCACGACCGGGCAACCGAAAGGCGTGTTGCAGACACATCATAATGTGGTGCGTTTATTTGCGGCCACTCAGGGAGAATATCAGTTTGACCAAAAGGATACCTGGGTGCTTTACCATGCTTACACCTTTGATTTCAGTGTCTGGGAATTATGGGGCGCATTGTTGTATGGCGGGCGTCTGATTATTCCAACAACAGAGTACACGAAGGATTTCGGCAGATTCAGCCGCCTCTGTTCTGATCAGAAAGTTACCGTGTTAAATCAGACGCCGGGGGCATTTTATGCCTTTATTGAAGCATCATTGAACAGGGATGCTGAATTTCCCCATCTTCGCTATGTGATTTTCGGCGGAGATAAACTGAACCCGGTTCAATTAAAACCCTGGTGGAACCGTTACGGCGATCACTCTCCGGCCCTGATTAATATGTATGGGATCACTGAAACAACCGTACATGTTACCTACCGGAAATTAACTCAGGACGACGCGATAACAGCATCCAATATTGGCCGGCCATTAGATGATATGTATGCCTATGTGTTGAATGATGCCGGTCAGCCTGTACCTATCGGTGCACCGGGAGAGTTATACATCGGCGGAGCCGGACTGGCGCGGGGGTATTTAAACCGGCCTGAACTGACCGCCGGGCGGTTTGTGACAAATCCGTTTGCTACGGACGAAGACAAGGCACGGGGTTATACCCGGCTGTATAAAACCGGCGATTTGGTGCGCTGGTTATCGGATGGCAATCTGGACTATCTGGGGCGCAACGATTTTCAGGTCAAAATCCGGGGCTACCGCATAGAACTGGGGGAAATTGAAAGTGCCCTGGCTTCCCACCCACAAGTCAAGCAGGCGGTAGTGATTGATCGCGAACATGAAGGTAATAAAGCACTGGTGGCCTATGGGGTGGCGGAAAGCGAACTTTCAGACGATGAATTATTCAGATACTTATCTGACCGCTTGCCGGAATATATGGTGCCGGCCAGTTTTACCCGTCTTGAGTCCGTGCCGCTGACGCTGAACGGCAAACTGGACCGCCGGGCTTTACCAGAGCCTGTCTGGGTAAATAGAGACAGTTATGTGGCGCCCCGCAATGCACTGGAAACCCAACTCTGTGCCATTTGGCAAGAGGTATTGGGGCTGGAACAGGTTGGCATAGAGGATAACTTCTTCCGTATCGGCGGTAACTCCCTGCCGTGAAATGGAGATTGAGATCCCATTGCATATATTGTTTAGCTACCGATCTGTGTCTTTGCTAGCAGGATGGTTGGAGGATGGGCATTCTCAATGTGAACTGCTTCATCAATTAACACCAAAATCAACAGCGACAGATAAATTGTTTATGGTTCATGCAGCTAATTGCGGTAGTGAGGTATATGCTTCTCTGGCTAATGAATTATCTGATGTCTATCACTGTATAGGTATCAATAATTATAATTTGCTAACGGAATATCACATTAGTTCACTAGAAAAAATAGCTCAAGTCTATTTAGAATTGATTTTAACTGAAACTTCTATTGATAAGCCTATCAGGATATTAGGATGGTCATTAGGAGGACAATTAGCGATGGAAATTGCATTTCAACTTGAACAGAATGGAGCAAAAGATATCGAGTTATTTTTGTTAGATACAATAATAAATACCGATGAGTTGAAAAGAGTAAAAAATCAAATGGATATGTCATATTTTATTAAGAATTTGACAAAAAAACTACAGCAAATGGGGGCTGAGGATACTTATATAAATAAAGTATTGGAAGCTATTCCTTTTGAAAATAAAATTATTAATTGCGACTTAAGTGGTAAATTAACACATACAAAAATTATTCTATTTAAAGCAGGAAAAACTGATCAAAGTTACAAAGGAGAAATTGGGGTATTGATAAATCAGTTAGTAGCCAAGATGCCGGATAATAATATTTCTGCCTGGGTTACTCATCCTTTAATGATTAAATTAATTGAACATTGCTCTCACTCAGATATCATTGAAGCTACTTCCATTATTAAAGATGGAATCATTAATAAAAATTCAGTTAAGGAAGGCGTATCAATATTTACTGAATAAGTTTCAATTAACTGTATGACTACAATTAAATGATCCTCCGGAAGCAACGGTAATCAACTTCTGGGGGATTATCAGGCCAGTTTCTCTGAATGACGCTAGCATTCCTCTATAGAAATATCATCTAACCATATGATTTTAATCTAATGTTTTTTGATTATATTAAGAATTTGTATTTGCAAATATTTTTTGATATATCTGTTCAAAAAATATCACCTTAATAATTGAATAATTATCGAGCAAAAAAAGCGAATTTTTCGTCAGCTCTTAATTCTATACCTCTTTTTATTTAGTTTTTATGCATAAGTATTGCATAAATTGAAGAAAAAACCATTTTTATAAATTGTGAAAAACATCATAAAGTAAATTTATTGTGATTTTATTGTGTTGACTTTGTTAAAGATCAGGGTAATGATTCGATTAATTGTTAACCAAAAGAGGCAATGAAAGGCATTGGAAAATTAATTTGAAGATTAAATGGAATATTGATCGAATGAATTTAATTGGAAATCAATAGAAATAATTAATAGAAAATAAGATTTTATCTATTAATTTGAAGAAATATTCTATTAAATATGAATTCATTATCGCCTTTCTTGTTCATTTTTTCGAGGTAAAACAAATGTCGAAAACGATTCAGAGAAGTTGGTTTGATCAGTATATGGTTCCTTGTTTCTCACCAGCACCCTTTATTCCGGTCAGAGCTGAAGGTTCCAGAGTGTGGGATCAGGATGGAAAAGAATACATTGATTTTGCTGGAGGTATTGCTGTTAACGTATTGGGACATGCCAATAATGAATTAAAAGAAACGTTAAGTGCCCAAATGGAAAATCTCTGGCATATCGGTAATGGTTATACAAATGAACCTGTCCTAAGGCTGGCAAAAGAGCTGGTTGAAACTACCTTTGCTGATAAGGTTTTTTTCTGTAACTCTGGTGCTGAAGCGAATGAGGCAGCGCTGAAAATTGCCAGAAAATATGCCTTAGATAAATATGGCAGCCATAAAAATGAAATTATCTCATTTGAAAACTCTTTCCACGGCAGAACATTATTTACAGTGACAGTTGGGGGACAACCCAAATACTCACAAGATTTTGCCCCGCTTCCACAACAAATTACCCATCTCCCTTATAACGATATTGAAACGATCAAAGCACATATTTCTGAAAAAACCTGTGCGGTTATTGTTGAACCCATTATTGGTGAAGGGGGAATTATCCCTGCTGATCTGACATTCCTGAAGGCTTTAAGGGAGTTGTGTGATCAACATCAGGCTCTGCTGATTTTTGACGAAATACAGACAGGAATTGGCCGCACGGGCTATCTGTATGCCTACGAAGAAGTAGGTATTGAACCAGATATATTAACCAGTGCGAAAGGGCTAGGAGGTGGTTTCCCTATCGGGGCCATGCTGGTTAAACAGCATATTGCGGAGGTTTTCCAACCGGGTTCACACGGTACAACATTCGGTGGTAACCCGTTGGCAGCCGCAATTGCTCATAAGGTATTGAGTATAGTCAATCAGCAGGAATTTCTGGCTGGTGTGCAGGCGCGCCACCATGAATTTATCCGTCAGATGTCCGCTTTGAACCAACGTTACCCGCTGTTCAGTGAAATCCGTGGCAAGGGGTTACTGCTAGGGGCAGAGCTGGAGAAAAAATATCAGGGCAAGGCGAAGACTCTGACCAATATCGCGGCGGAAGAAGGGCTAATTGCTCTGATTGCCGGGCCGGATGTGTTGCGTTTTGCCCCGGCATTAAATATTGAACAACAGGATATCAACGAAGGCTTTGCCCGGCTTGAGAGCGCCCTCAAGCGATTTGTTCAGGAATAAAAGCAGTTTTGAGGTGATACCATGATGCTATTCAGATCCGTTCAACATAAAGATTTGGGGGATATCCTCAATCTCTCATCTTGTGCTGGAGTTGGTTTAACATCGTTGCCAAACAATCAGGAATACTTGGCTTCCCGGATTTCACGCAGTATTGATTCATTTAATGATGCCCGCGGACGCTCGCAGCAGGGATTCTTGTTTACTCTGGAAGACACGGAAAAGCATCGTGTTATTGGGGTGAGTGCGCTGGAAGTTGCAGTTGGGTTAGAGGAGCCTTTCTATAATTACCGGGTACAGAAATCTGTGCGCTCATCCCGCGAATTAGGTGTTTACAACTCCTTTGAAACGCTGATTGTTGGTCAAGATTATACCGGGTGCAGTGAATTGTGTACCTTGTTCCTTGATCCTACTTATCATGGAGGACGCAATGGTGTTTTCCTTTCCAGAAGTCGGTTCTTATTTATTTCGGCTTTTCGTCATCTTTTTCCGAAATCTATTTTTGCGGAAATGCGCGGAGTGGTAAATAAACAGGGAGAATCGCCATTCTGGAATGCTCTTGGGCAACACTTTTTCAACGTCCCTTTTGCACAGGCGGACTATTTAACAGGCATTGGTGCGAAAACATTTATTGCTGAATTAATGCCGTTCCATCCGATTTATGTCCCTTTGTTGCCTGAAGAGGCTCAACGGGCTATTGGTCAAGTACATGAGAATACTGTGCCCGCCCGTATCATTTTAGAAAAAGAAGGTTTTACCTATCACGATTTGGTCGATATTTTTGACGCTGGTGCCATCTTACAGGCTGATATTGATGAGGTACGGGCGGTAAAAGCAAGCCGGCTTGTATCTGTACAAAGATGCGAAAATGTTTCCAGGCAGTGCAGCGGCAGACTATATATTGTTTCTAACCTACATTTTCAGGATTTTAAAGCGTTGCTACTGAATATCCCTGATCCTGCTGGCATTAATGCACTACATAATAATGCACTAAATAGTAATGCATTAAATAGTAATGAACTGAGGCTGACTTCCGCAGAAATGGATGCACTTCAGGTGGAGGAAGGGGAGTCAGTACGCTGTGTTGCTCTTTTTTCAGAGGAAACTTCACAATGAATTATCAGGCAAATTACATTGATGGTAATTGGATTACAGGGCAAGGTGTGCTGCTCGTCAAATATTCGCCCGTTGATCAGACAGTTTTATGGCAAGCACATAGTGCTTCTGTTAATCAAGTGGATGAAGCCTGCCAGGCAGCCCGCAGAGCGTTTCCGGTATGGGCAAAACTGGCAGTTGAAAAGCGTATTGCTATTGTTCAGACGTTTGCTGCTTTATTAGCACAGGAAAAAGAAACAATTGCCCGTGTGATCAGTGAAGAAACCAGCAAACCATTGTGGGAAACCCGGACGGAAGTGCAATCCATGATTGGTAAAGTTGCTATCTCCATTGAAGCATGGCAGCAACGAACAGGTTATTCTGAAACCACTATGCCGGATGGCAAAGCCATATTACAGCATCGTCCTCATGGTGTCATGGCAGTTTTCGGCCCTTACAATTTCCCAGGGCATTTACCTAACGGTCATATCGTTCCTGCATTAATTGCCGGTAACACATTAGTATTTAAACCAAGTGAACTGACCCCAATAACAGCAGAAAAAATCATGGACTTATGGATCAGGGCGGGCTTGCCTGCGGGAGTACTGAATCTCGTTCAGGGAGGCAAAGATACGGGTGGCGCCTTACTGGATAACCGCGAGATTGATGGTGTGTTGTTTACGGGCAGTGCAACAACTGGTTTTCATTTCCACCGTTTACTGGCCGGGCAACCGGAAAAAATGTTGGCGCTGGAGATGGGGGGCAATAATGCCTTGATCGTGGATGATTATGAGGATCTGGATGCAGCAGTGTATACCATTATTCAATCCGCATTTATTTCCGCCGGGCAACGTTGTACTTGTGCCCGCAGATTGCTGGTAAGATGTGGAGAAAAGGGAGATGCACTGATCCGGCGGTTGGTCGAAGCAACGCGTCAGGTAGTTCCATCCCGTTGGGATACCGATCCTCAACCTTTCATGGGAGGCGTTATCTCTTTGACTGCGGCAGAAAGTTTATTGGATGCTCAATCGCGATTATTAGCATTAGGAGGCAACGCGCTGCTCACTTTAACACAGCCCGATCCTCACTCTACATTTATGACCCCCGGTATTATCGATTTGACGAGGGTCAATCAGGTTCCAGATGAAGAATATTTCGGCCCCCTGTTGACGTTGCAACGCTATGACGGTTTTGAGGAAGCTATTTCCATTGCTAATAACACTCGGTTTGGTCTGGCAGCGGGATTAATATCACCTGATGAGAGTCTTTTTCAGCGTTTGTCAGAGGAAGCAAGAGCTGGAATCGTGAACTGGAATAAACCATTGACCGGTGCTTCCAGTCAGGCACCTTTTGGCGGGATTGGCGCATCAGGTAATCATCGCCCCAGTGCTTACTATGCCGCAGATTATTGTGCCTGGCCGATGGCATCTCTGGCGACAGACAAATTAGTTCTGCCTGATACCCCTGTACCAGGACTTGATTTTTTCCGCTCTTAATTTTTCTGATTAACATAATTTTCAATGAACCGCAGGAAGAGCCGAGGTCATTATGTCGGGAATTGAAGCAAACTTTGATGGTTTGGTGGGCATGACGCATCATTATGCCGGGTTGTCGATGGGTAATGAAGCCTCAATGAATCATCGTGGACAAGAGTCTAACCCCCGTAGAGCGGCACTTCAGGGGTTACTAAAAATGAAAGCATTGTCTGATATGGGATTGGTACAGGGGGTTTTACCTCCGCAACAACGTCCTAATCTACCTGTCCTGCGGCAACTTGGGTTTACAGGCAATGATGAGCAGGTATTAAATAAAGCTGCACGTTATTCACCGGTATTATTGTCCAATCTCAGTTCAGCTTCTGCCATGTGGACAGCTAATGCCGCAACTGTTTCACCTTCTGCTGATAGTGCAGATCGGCGAGTTCACTTTACGGTAGCAAATTTAAATAACAAGCTGCATCGCTCACTGGAAAGTGTCACAACATCCCTGGCATTAAAGGCGGTCTTTTCTGATCAGAACTATTTTGTCCATCATGATCCGTTACCCCAACATGCTGACTGGGGCGATGAAGGTGCAGCAAATCACAATCGTTTTTGTGGTGAGTATGATGAAGCGGGAGTGCAGTTATTTGTTTATGGGCGTAGTGCTTTTCAGAATGGGATAACACCAGAACATTATCCTGCGCGGCAGACATTGGAAGCAAGTCAGGCCATCGCACGATTACATCAGCTTGAAGAGGCACACACTGTCTTTGCTCAGCAGAATCCTATTGCTATTGACAGCGGAGTCTTCCATAACGATGTGATTGCTGTCAGTAACCGGAATGTTTTTTTCTACCATGAACAGGCATTTTTAAACCAGCAGTCAGTATTAGCTGAACTTGAGAAAAAACTGGCGCATCTGGGGCAAACGTTGATCACAATTGAAGTACCGGCATTGCAAGTGACCATTCAGGATGCGGTAAGATCTTATCTTTTCAACAGTCAACTCTTGAGCCAGCCTGATGGCAGTATGATGCTGATTTTGCCGGAAGAATGCCGGCAGAATGCCAATGTCTCAGCGTATTTACAGTCTCTGGTTGCGTCAGGGAATTCACCCATCAATAAACTCTATTTCTTTGATTTGCGCGAAAGTATGCGTAACGGTGGCGGGCCGGCTTGTCTTCGGCTTCGAGTTGCCATGAAAGAGAAAGAATTGGCAGCAGTCAATCCGGCTGTACTGATGACCCCAGAGCTGTATTTGCGTTTAACGGATTGGATTGAACGCCATTATCGTGATGCTTTGTATATCGATGATCTGGCTGATCCACAACTGATAACAGAAGTCTATTTTGCTCTGGATGAGTTAACTCAGATCCTCAATATCGGTTCTGTCTATGAATTTCAGCGTTAATCAGGAGGGCAAATGGATTTACTTTCTCTATTGCTTGAAAAGAAGCCACTTGGAAAAAATCTTGAGAACACGCTCAGCTTCCCGCCCTTATTAACAGCAGCATGGTTGGCAGAAGGGGTATTACAGCTAATTCCACAAGAGAGAAAAAACGATACATTGATTCTTTCCGCAGGGATACATGGTAATGAAACGGCTCCTGTGGAGATTCTGCTCCAATTATTATCACAACTGGTGCAGGGAACTTTACCATTACAGCATAATCTATTGCTGATTTTCGGTAATGTGCCCGCCATGCGTGACAATAAGCGCTATATCGACAATGATCTCAATCGCATGTTTGGTGGACGGTATCAGAATTTCCCTATCGGGATCGAATCAGAGCGGGCGGCAGAATTGGAATCTGTGATACAGCGATTCTTTCAGGAGCCTGTGGTTATGGCATCAATGCGACGCTGGCATCTTGATTTGCATACCGCCATACGTGGTTCCTTTCATGAACAATTTGCTTTATTACCTTTCCAACAGCGTGAGTATGCGGCTGATTTATTACAGTGGCTGGAGGGAAGCGATATTGATGCACTGGTTTTCCATAAAAGTGAAGGTAGTACTTTCAGTCAATTTACCAGCCAATATTTCAACATGGACAGTTGTACGATGGAAATTGGCAAGGTGTATCCTTTTGGACAGAATGATCTGACTAAATTCAAAAAAATCACGACGGCATTACATGATCTGGTAGCAGGTTCGTTCTCAGTTAAACGGGAAAAACCAACAATCAAACGTTACCGCGTTATCGATTCAATTATCAAACAAGACAGTAGCTTCCGGCTTCATATTTCAGAAGATACAAAAAACTTCACTGCACTGCCGGATGGTTTTGAAATTGCCAGTCAGGAAAATCAATCTTGGAAAATTATTTCTCCGGCAAACTTTATTTTGTTCCCTAATGCCAATGTTGCCATTGGTCTGAGAGCGGGTCTGTTATTGGAGCAAATAATGTAATCAATTTATGTAAATTCATCATAAACAGAAACCGTGGAGGTTATTGATGACGAATATGGTAAAAACACCTGTAGAACAGCCCATAGGCGCACAGAAACTTCACCGTGGATTAGGAAAACGTCATGTCCAGTTAATAGCCATTGGTGGCGCTATCGGGACTGGGCTATTCATGGGGACAGGAAAAACTATAGCTGTATCAGGCACTTCCATTATTCTAACTTACCTGTTGATCGGTTTTTTTGCTTTCATGGTTATGCGGGCAATGGGAGAACTCTTGCTCACTAAGCTGGATTACCGTACGTTCGCTGATTTTGTTGCTGATTATTTAGGGGAAAAAGCCAGTTATTTTCTCGGATGGACATATTGGATGAGCTGGATAGTGAGCTGTATTGCCGATGTTGTGGTATGTGGTGGCTATATTCAGTACTGGTTTCCTGATATTTCCCTTTGGCTTACCGCGTTGTTTATTTTGGGGTTGATGTGTTTATGCAACTTTTTTACGGTGCGCTTGTTCGGAGAGGCTGAATTCTGGTTTGCTATGATCAAAGTAGTGGCAATAATTGCACTGATTATTGTTGGGGTAGGAATGGTTGTTGTTGGCTGGACTTCACCTAATGGAGTAACAGCATCTGTTCGTCATCTGACTGAGCCAGCAGTCTTCTTGCCCAACGGTATAATCGGGTTTCTGGCAGGTTTTCAAATTGCTATTTTCTCTTTTACTGGCATTGAGCTGGTGGGGACCGTTGCGGCTGAAACGAAAGAGCCGGAAAAAATCTTACCAAAATCCATTAATAGTATTCCTATTCGTATCATTATCTTTTATGTATTTTCCATGATGTGCATCATTGCAGTCACTTCATGGCCGAATATTTCTCCAGAAGTCAGCCCATTTGTTACGTTGTTTGCATTAGCCGGATTACCAGCCGCAGCCGCAATCATCAATTTTGTGGCACTGACTTCAGCGATGTCTTCAGCAAACAGTGGATTATACGCCTGTACCCGCATGTTGTATGGCTTGTCCACGGAAAAGCTGGCGCATGGTAAATTTGGTCTGCTTTCGGTAGGTAATGCAATCCCGATTTTCAGTCTGATATTCTCTGTTGTTTGTATGGCAAGTGGTGTACTTCTGCTGTTTATTATTCCCGATATTATGAAGTTATTTACTATTGTTTCAACGGTGGCAGCCATCATGGTTGTTTATAGTTGGTGCATGATATTGCTTGCTTATCTGGCATACCGTAAGAAAAGGCCTGATTTACATCAGGTTTCTGCCTATAAAATGCCAATGGGCATTCCGATGACATGGTGTACCCTGATATTTTTTGCTTTCACAGTAGTGATTATGATCTTTGATTACGATACACGTATTGCATTGTATGGCACACCTATTTGGTTTGTGATATTGGAAATTTTATGGCGTATGCGGAAAAAAACATAAGTAATATAAAAACAGTGGAGTTTATTGATTAGCTGAGGTTGCCATTTATTTTAATTGAAATTGATTAAATCCCTTGTTTAAAAATAAAGAGTAGAATACAAATAATGGTTGTGAATATAGAAATTCGTGATATTGTGCTTTATTATTCTGCTTTTTGAATCCTCTGAGCAAGAAAATATTTGTTTTTTTGTGGCTTATATTGACGGTACATCTGTAGGTATATTGATATTTTCTTGGAAAGAATAACCTCCTAGAGTTTAAATTTTGTTGACTCATCCCGGTTGTCGTAGTTGTGGTATTTTATTGATGGAAAAGGCTGTCAATAAATCAAAAGAATACGGAAGAAATGGAAAAGTGAGCCTTTCACCTCTTAGTGGTTCAGAGTTAGCTTATTTATCTATGGGGTTTGATTATTGGGAAAATAACGAGATGATACTTGAACCTAATAAAAGTAATCTATGGGTATTGATGGATGGGGAATATACATTCAAGGACACTATATAGTAATTCAAATTGATACTAACAATAAGTTTCAGAACAATTTGGTCATGTTTTGCTGGAAAAGTATTCCCAGGTAGCCCGATTAGGCCGCTTAGAGATGACTTCTGCTATATTATTTTCCCAGACGTATAGTTTGTACGGTCCCCCATCTTTAGCCGAGACCGTACAAGACACGTAAAAATTAGGCGTTTTCTTGTTGAGTTGCCTGAATAGCAGTCAGTGCAACGGTATAAACGATGTCGTCAACCAGTGCGCCACGGGACAGGTCGTTAACAGGTTTACGCATACCTTGCAGCATTGGCCCGATAGAAACCAGATCCGCAGAGCGCTGTACCGCTTTATAAGTGGTGTTACCGGTGTTCAGATCCGGGAAGATGAACACGGTAGCTTGACCAGCAACCGGAGAGTTTGGTGCTTTGGATTTTGCTACGTCTGCCATGATAGCCGCATCGTACTGCAATGGGCCGTCAATGATCAGATCCGGGCGTTTTTCCTGTGCCAGGCGAGTTGCTTCGCGAACTTTCTCTACATCGCTGCCGGCACCAGAGTTGCCGGTGGAGTAGGAGATCATGGCAACGCGAGGCTCGATACCAAATGCTTTGGCAGAATCTGCGGACTGAATCGCAATTTCAGACAGTTGCTCAGCGGTTGGGTCCGGGTTGATTGCACAGTCACCGTAAACCAATACTTGTTCTGGCAGCAACATAAAGAATACAGAAGAGACCAGAGAGCTGTTTGGTGCAGTTTTAATTAACTGCAATGGTGGACGGATTGTGTTTGCCGTTGTGTGAACAGCACCGGAAACCAGACCATCAACTTCACCTTGTTCCAGCATCATTGTGCCCAGAACAACATTGTCTTCCAGTTGTTCACGGGCAACAACTTCGGTCATGCCTTTGTTTTTACGCAGTTCAACCAGACGTGGAACATAGCGTTCACGTACAGAAGCCGGGTTAACGATTTCTATACCAGCACCCAGTTCAACACCTTGAGCGGCTGCCACACGGCGGATTTCTTCTGGATCACCGAGCAGAATACATTCAGCGATACCACGCTCAGCACAGATAGACGCTGCTTTAACAGTACGTGGCTCGTCACCTTCCGGCAGAACGATACGTTTGCCAGCCTGACGTGCCAGTTCAGTTAACTGGTAACGGAATGCTGGTGGAGACAGGCGATTCGGGCGTTCAGAAGCGGCTGCTAGGGAATCAATCCACTCGTTGCTGATGTGCTGTGCAATGTAGTTTTGCAGTTTTTCGATACGCTCATGGTCATCCGCAGGAACTTCCAGACTGAAACTTTGCAGGTTCAGGGAAGTCTGCCAGGTATTGGTGTTCACAGTAAATACAGGCAGACCAGTGCTGAAGGCACGTTCACACAGTTCACGGATAGAGTCATCAATCTTATAACCACCAGTCAGCAGAACCGCACCAACTTCAATGCCGTTCATGGCTGCCAGACAAGCAGTGATCAGAACATCAGGACGATCTGCTGAAGTCACCAGCAGAGAGCCAGGACGGAAGTATTCCAGCATGTTTGGAATACTGCGGGCACAGAAAGTCACAGATTTAATACGACGGGTCTGGATAGCCCCTTCGTTGATAATGTCTGCTTTCAGGTGTTTTGCCATGTCAATCGCACGGGTGGCGATCAGATCGAAATTCCAGGGAATGCAGCCGAGAATTGGCAATGGGCTATTTTTGAATGCAGTTTTCGGATCAACATGAGTAACAGTGGCTTTTGTTGCTTCGTCGAAAATTTCGGACAGGTCAGGACGAGTACGGCCTTGCTCATCAACCGGGGCATTCAGCTTGTTGACAATGACACCGATAATGTTCTTGTTCTTGCTTCCACCGTATTCTGCGCGGCTTAGTTCAATCTGTTCTTTTAATTGTTCCGGGGAGTGAGTACCCAGAGCAGTAACGAAGACAATTTCAGCATTCAGTGTCTTGGCAATTTCATAGTTCAGAGACTGCGCAAATGGATGCTTACGAGTCGGAACCAAACCTTCGATCAGAACCACTTCTGCGTCTTTAGTGTTAGCGTGGTAACGAGCCACGATCTCTTCCATCAGCACATCTTTTTTATTGGTGGTCAGAAGAGATTCCACATAAGCCATTTCCAATGGCTCAGCAGCGTGAATGCTGGAATGAGAGCGAATAATTGTTGTGGTTCTGTCTTGGGAACCGCTACTGCGTTGTTGCGCGATAGGTTTAAAGACACTCAGGCGAACGCCTTTTTGCTCCATGGAGCGGATTACCCCCAGGCTGACACTGGTTAAACCAATGCTGGTGCCAGTAGGGATCAACATAATTGTACGGGACACGGAAACCTCTTTAACGGTTGCTCGTTAGTCAATCAACATGATTTAAATGCGGTAAACAACCACCAGCAATGCTGGCGGTTATAAGAAGTCATATTACTTATGCAGTCAGGCGCGCTGAGTCCTGAGCGATCACCAATTCTTCATTAGTTGGGATCACCAGAGCAGGACGGCTGTTATCAGTTGTGATCACGCCATCTTTACCGAAACGAGCAGCAAGGTTACGCTCATGGTCGTATTCAAAACCTAGCAGAGCAACTTTTTTCAGAGTCAACTCACGAACCAGAGCAGAGTTTTCACCGATGCCGCCAGTGAAGATGACCGCATCCAGACGACCTTCCATCAATGCACCGTAAGCACCGATATATTTTGCCAGACGATGGCAGTAAACATCCATTGCACGTTTTGCATCTGCTTTGGTTTCGTAGTTATCTTCTACATAACGGCAATCGCTAGTGACTTCAGTCAGACCCAGGAAACCGGATTCTTTGGTCAGCAGAGTATTGATCTGGTCAACGCTCATGCCCATTGCGTCATGCAGGTGGAATACGATAGCTGGGTCGATGTCACCGCTGCGAGTCCCCATAACCAGACCTTCCAGTGGGGTCAGTCCCATAGAAGTATCAACACACTTACCATTGACAATAGCAGAAACAGAGCCACCATTACCCAAGTGGCAGGTGATAACATTCAGTTCTTCAACTGGCTTGTTCAACATCTTAGCTGCTTCACGGGAAACATAGAAATGGCTAGTACCGTGCGCACCGTAACGGCGGATGCCATGCTCTTTGTACAGATTATATGGCAGTGCATACAGATACGCTTCTTCAGGCATAGACTGGTGGAATGCGGTATCAAATACAGCAATATTTTTCTCAACCAGATGAGGGAAGGCTTTTTTCGCTTCTGCGATACCGATCAGGTGCGCAGGGTTGTGCAGTGGTGCAAACGGGATCGCTGCTTCAATACCTTTGATAACTTCATCAGTGATGATCACAGAAGAAGTGAATTTTTCACCACCGTGAACGATACGGTGACCGATGGCTGAAATTTGCTCAGAAAGTTCTGGCTTTTCAGACAAAATCGTATTAACAATGAAGTTCAGAGCTTCACTGTGTGCTGCGCCGGCACCTAAAGCAGCTTCGTTTTTCGCTCCATCTATTTTCCATTTAATACGAGCTTCTGGCAGACCGAAACATTCAGCCAAACCAGAGAGATATTCTTCACCATTGGCAGGATCGATGATAGCGAATTTCAGAGAGGAGCTACCGCAATTAAGAACCAGTACCAGCTTACTTGACATGGAATTACCTATTATCTTGTTGTGATCTAATCTTAAAGAAGAAAAGTGTTAAAAAAATGAAGCAATTTATTAACAAACGAACCAAAATGTTGCGAAAACAGGCGGTCTTTCTGTTTTGTTGCTGCAACAACACAAAAGTCTGTGTAGGATACCGTTTGCCAGCAATAAAGACAAAATATACTTAATACTACAAAAAAGATTTTATCTTTTGTAGGGATTTTTTAAAAACTATGCTTTTAATTGATTGAGGTCATGATGAATATGACGCCACCTGTTAACCAAGGTTGGTTTAAAAGAGTCCAATTAGGGCAACAATATCTAAAAATATGGCCACTGGAAAAACAGCTTGCTCCTGTGTTTCCTGAAAACCGCGTTATTAAAGCGACTCGCTTTGGTATTCGCTTTATGCCGCCATTAGCGATCTTTACCTTAACCTGGCAAATCGCATTGGGTGGGCAATTAGGGCCATCTGTTGCAACAGCACTGTTTGCCTGTAGTCTGCCATTACAGGGGTTATGGTGGCTGGGAAAACGAGCAGCAACACCTTTGCCTGAAAGTTTGCTGAAATGGTTTTACGAAATTCGTGAGAAATTTGCTGAAGCCGGGATCGCAATGATGCCAGTAGAAAGCACGCCGACTTACTTATCACTGGCTGAATTGCTGAAACGGGCGTTCAAACAGTTGGATAACTCTTTCCTTGATGATATTTAAACCGTCAGAGTCCATTTTGACCTGACGGTGTTTGAATCAGTTGACTAATAAATTCCCCATTCAGAATTTTTTCGCTATTTTGCCTATGTGGATTTTCATTCAGGTTCTTTGCTTTTGCTTACTATCACCTGAATATTGTTGAAATATACCAGATGATTAACAGATGACTGCATTTGAAGGAGTTGGGCTTTGGTACTGAAATGTAGAGGTTTTTTATTTGATTTGGATGGCACGCTGATTGATTCATTACCTGCGGTTGAGCGGGCATGGATTCAGTTCGCTGATAAAATGGGTATCGACCGTGATGAAGTCCTGAACTATGTTCATGGTACGCCGGCGATATTATCATTACGCCATTTTATGCCTGATGCCACGGAAGAAGAGATTGAGAGTACTTTCAAGTGGATTGAAAAACTTGAAACGGAAGATACGGAAGGTATTACCGCTTTACCCGGTGCCATTGCTCTGATTGATAAACTGAATGCTCTGGATATTCCGTGGGCAATTGTGACATCGGGAACGGTTCCTCTTGCTTCTGCCCGCCATAAAGTGGCGGAGTTACCAGAACCGGCTCATTGGGTAACGGCTGAGTCCGTCAAGATCGGCAAACCAAATCCTGAACCTTATTTGTTGGGGGCGCACAAATTGGGGTTGTTGCCGGAAGAGTGTGTGATTTTTGAAGATGCAGCGGTGGGAATTCATGCCGGGTTGGATGCAGGCTGTCAAGTTGTTGTCGTTCATGACTCACCGGATATTCCACGCAGAGATGAGATTCGTATGATTATCACAAATCTGGAAGATATCGAAATTGTTAAATCTGGTGGTTATGTAACGATTTATGCTATGAATCAGGAAGTTTGTTGATCCACACCGAGGATTTTTTCTGACAAAACGGGTCTACTTACTCTATTCATACCCTATGTTGATAGGTTTTTGTTGATAATACCCGGCCTGCCTGTTGGCAGGTCGGCTTTTCTGATAGAGGCCGTATTGAATAGCGAACTGTTGTGGGTATTGACCCTGTTATTGATAGCCATTGTTCTTTTCACGACCAATAAAGTCAGAATGGATGTAGTGGCTTTACTGGTGATTATTGCTTTTGTCCTGAGTGGTACGCTTTCCTTAAATGAAGCTACAATGGGTTTCAGCGATCCCAATGTCTTATTGATTGCAGCGCTGTTTGTTATTGGCGAAGGGCTGGTAAGGACAGGTGTTGCTTATCAGATGGGAGATTGGCTGGTTCGGGTTGCAGGTAATAGCGAAACCAGAATGCTGGCTTTGTTGATGTTGTCGGTTGCAGGACTAGGGGCTTTTATGAGCTCCACAGGTGTTGTTGCTATTTTCATCCCTGTCGTTTTAAGTGTCGCGGCCAGAATGCAGACTTCACCGGGTCGGTTAATGATGCCATTAGGGTTTGCTGGCCTGATCAGTGGCATGATGACACTGGTTGCGACTCCTCCCAATATGGTGGTGAATAGTGAGTTAGTACGTGAAGGGTTACACAGCTTTGGTTTTTTCTCCATTACACCCATCGGTATTTTAGTTTTGTTGGCGGGGATCGTTTATATGCTGATTGTCCGCCGTTGGTTGGGAAGCAAAACTCCCCAGAAAACTGATAAGCGTTACCACCGTTCATTTCGTGATCTTATCCGTGACTATAAATTATCCGGGCGTGCCCGTCGTCTTGCTATCCGGCAACATTCGCCATTGATTGGTCATTCACTGGATGAGTTGGGATTGCGTGCGCGTTATGGGGCTAATGTTATCGGCATTGAGCGTTGGCGGAAATTCCGTCGGGTGATGGTCGCTGCAACCGGCGAAACGGAATTACGGCAACAGGATGTTCTGCTGGTGGATATGTCTGATAGCGATGTGGATTTGCGGCAATTTTGTAGCGAACAACAATTAGAACCTATGATATTGCGCGGGGAATATTTCTCTGATCAATCCCGCGATGTCGGCATGGCAGAAATATCTGTGATCCCTGAATCGGATTTGTTGGGACAATCGTTGCGCAGTATGAAATTCCGTACGCGCTACGGGCTTAACGTAGTCGGCATCCGACGCAGTGGTAAGGCATTGGTCGGTAAGTTGGTAGATGAGCCGCTGCTGCTTGGTGATACGTTGCTGGTCATTGGTGACTGGAAGTTAGTACGGGAACTGAAAACCAAAGCGCCTGATTTTATCGTGCTGAATTTGCCCGTTGAAGTGGAAAGCGCTGCACCGGCAGCATCTCAGGCACCTCATGCGTTGTTTTGTCTTGTTTTAATGGTGGCAATGATGTTGACCAATGAAATTCCCAATTTTATTGCCGCTTTGATTGCCTGCCTGTTAATGGGAAAATTTCGTTGTATTGATATGGAAAGTGCTTATCGTGCTATCCATTGGTCAAGTCTCATTCTGATTGTTGGTATGATGCCATTTGCATTGGCACTACAAAAAACCGGTGGGATTGATTTAATTGTCAGTGGATTAATGGATATCGCCGGTAATATGGGACCACGAGCCATGTTGATATGCCTGTTTGTGCTTTGTGCCATTGTTGGATTATTTATTTCCAATACCGCAACAGCCGTGCTGATGGCACCTATTGCTATTGCTGCCGCGAAAGAGATGTCGGTCTCTCCTCTGCCTTTTGCGATGATCATTGGAGTAGCGGCTTCAGCGGCGTTCATGACTCCGGTTTCTTCTCCCGTCAATACATTGATACTGGGGCCGGGAGGATATCGATTTGCTGATTTCTTGAAACTGGGTATACCTTTTACATTCATTGTACTGGGGATCAGTGTGGCAATTATTCCCGTTCTTTTTCCATTCTGATGTCGTATCTGGCAGCTTCGCGAAAACGTGAAGCTGCCCAGTTGTTTTTACAGGCTAATTTCATCAAGAGAAAGGTTGAAACTTGGAACAAATACGGTTATGAAATAATCCATTTCCTGACTATGACGTTTTTCCAATGTTTTCTCTAACCTGATTTTTGCTTGATTAAATTCAGAATTTCCCGCCGATAATTCTTCCAAACATTTTAAATAAGCACATAACGCATCAGCTTGTTTAATAATATTAGTTTCTTCTTCAGTATGATATTGATCGTCTAAAATAGGGCGAAAATCATTTTGTAATTCAATTGGTAACATATCTAATAATTTATGTTGGGCGATCTTTTCTATTTTTTTATATTCATGGGCAATTTGAGGATTGTAGTATTTTATTGGCGTTGGCAAATCACCAGTAATAACTTCACTGGCATCATGATACATTGCTAATATTGCGATCCGTTCAGCATTAATATTACCACCAAATTTACGGTTTTTTATTATCGCTAGTGCATGTGCGACAAATGCAACCTGTAAACTGTGTTCTGAAACATTTTCTGTACGTATGTTTCGCATAAGAGGCCAACGATTAATCAATTTCATGCGAGATAATTGGGCGAAAAAATGACTCATAATCTTCTCTTACTATGGAACAACATGATTATGATTGTGGGTGTTGGCTGGACGGAAGTAAACCATTTGTGGCTGAAAAAAACAGCATTATACATTTTAGGCTTCAAGTTGCAGCTTTGTTAGCTGCATCTTGAAATCCATTGGCTTTAGTCATTTTTTTTATGTTTATTGATGATATTTACCGATGAAACGGGCAAATTTCTCAATAGCCATTTGCAGATCTGCAATATGTGGCAGAGTGACAATGCGGAAATGATCTGGTTCTGGCCAGTTAAATGCAGTTCCCTGAACCAGTAACACTTTTTCTTGTAGTAAAAGATCCAAGACCATTTTCTGGTCATCATAAATATTGAAACGCTTGGTATCAATTTTAGGGAACATATATAAAGCACCCATGGGTTTCACACAGGAAACTCCTGGGATCTGGTTAATCAGTTCCCAGGCATGATTGCGTTGTTCATAGAGACGTCCTCCCGGAAAAATGAACTCACTGATGCTTTGATAGCCACCTAATGCAGTTTGAATTGCATGTTGCATCGGGACGTTGGCGCAAAGGCGCATAGATGCCAACATTTCCAACCCTTCAATATAGCCTTTTGCCTGTTTTTTCGGGCCATTCAGTACCATCCAACCCTGACGGAATCCCGCAACACGATAGGTTTTTGACAAGCCGTTAAAGGTAACGGTAAAAAGATCTGGCGCTAGTGCGGCGATGGAATGATGTTGAGCATCATCGTATAGGATCTTGTCGTAAATTTCGTCGGCGAAAATAATCAGATTATGCTGGCGGGCAATTTCCACAATTTCCAGCAAGATTTCTTTACTGTATACCGCCCCTGTCGGGTTGTTCGGGTTAATAATGACAATACCGCGGGTACGTGGTGTGATTTTACGGCGGATATCATCTAAATCAGGGAACCAGCCTTGTTGTTCATCACATAAATAGTGGACAGATTTGCCGCTGGAGAGAGAAACGGCGGCTGTCCAGAGTGGATAATCAGGAGCCGGAACCAGCATTTCATCGCCGGTATTGAGCAAGGCCTGCATAGATTGAACAATCAGTTCAGAAACACCGTTACCAATAAAGATATCTTCAACGGTAACATCCAGCATATTTCGGGCTTGATAGTGTTGCATGATTGCCTTACGCGCAGAGTACAGACCTTTTGAGTCAGAATAGCCCTGGGCTGTTGGCAGGTTGCGGATAACATCAACTAAAATTTCATCAGGTGCTTCGAAACCAAATGGTGCCGGATTACCAATGTTTAATTTCAGTACCTTATTCCCTTCTTCTTCAAGCCGTCTGGCTTCTTTGAGTGTATTACCTCGGATGTCATAGCAGACATTATCTAATTTGCTGGATTTATTAATGGAAAACATACGGTGCCTTAACCTTTCTCTGGGCAAAAAGTGGATCTTATCCGGCCTACAAAATGTGATGTTCAATGTACTCCTCTCTGTCAATCTTTTGAAGAGCCTCTGATATCTTTGGTGAAAATGGTTGTTTTAAAGTCTAATGCATAAGTCTGCTATCTAAAAACATCCGTTTAATTGGGGTGTAATTTCAGTTGTTTTTGTTATGTTAGAGTTTAATGCTGGATAATCAGGTGTTTTTAGTTGGCTGACTGAGATAAGAGAGTCTCTGGTACTGATTTTTTAACCTAAAAACAGAAATGCAAGCTAAATTGTCAATAAAAGTAATATAATTTGTATAATGTATTCTTATAATTTATCTTTGCCGACATAAAATTAATTAAGGGTTTTATCTTAGATACTTTGACAATGTTTTTGAATTTTTACCCGTAACATTTTCATGACTTTTCGATAAAAGTATTAATTCATTAAAAATACTAATATTGCTTGGTTTGGTTAAGTTTTCCCAATTGAAGTTATGTTATTCTTTGAGGCAAGTCAGAAAAAGACTATTTGTACTGGAAATTGGTGGTTATGTGAGGTAAATAGGTTTTTGTTTGTGTATTAATTTAGAGATTGCATAAATTTTGTTAAGAAAGGAGAAAATAAAACCCATGAAGATATAAATAGTAAAAAAATGCAGTAAACCTTTGCCCTCTTTAATAGAGTAGAGTAATGTCAGAATCGGTATTATTTTATTTGATACTGCTGAAGTAAAAACACCAGGTTAGTTAGTAATTAAAATCAAAAAAAAGTGATGAATAAACAATGATAAATGCAAATCGTCAGATAATAAACCTCGATCTCGATCTGCTAAGAACTTTCGTTGCCGTTGCTGACTTAAATACTTTTGCAGCAGCAGCAGCAGCAGTTTGTAGAACGCAGTCGGCTGTCAGTCAACAAATGCAACGTTTGGAGCACCTTGTGGGGAGAGAATTATTTGCTCGCCACGGTCGTAATAAGCTTCTTACTGAGCACGGGCTTCAACTTCTTGGTTATGCGCGCCAAATCCTGCGTGCTAATGACGATGCTACCGCATCATTAACATACAATGATGCAGACGGTGAGCTCAGGATAGGAGCGTCTGATGACACAGTTGATACTCTCCTGCCTTTCCTGTTGAACCGCATTGCTTCTGTCTATCCGCGTATAGCTGTTGATGTGCGTATTAAACGTAGTCAGTTTATTGAGAGTATGCTGGATAACCATGAAATTGATTTAGCATTAACCACAGCAAAAATTAATCATCATCCTAGCACTGTATTACGTTCTTCACCTGTACTGTGGCATTGTGCACCAGATTTCCAGTTACAGATGAATGAGCCTGTACCTTTAGTCGTAATGGATGAAACCAACACATTCCGTCAGATTGCTCTTGAAACACTGGATATAAGTGGTATTCTATGGCGTATTGCCTATGAAGCCGCTTCTTTATCTGCTGTTCGTTCTGCTGTCAATGCAGAGGTTGGCATTACTGCCCGTCCTTTGGAAATGCAGAACGCAGATTTAAGAATTTTGGGTGAAAGTGAAGGGCTACCACGTTTACCTGAAATACAATTCTTCTTGTATCGCAACAGTAACGAGCAAAATGAATCTGTCCTGACTGTTTTTGATGCTATACAAAATAAGAAAACACCTTATACCGTGACATCAATTGAATCCGATGAAACAGATGATATAGATGAGCCTGTTGAATCTACTGAAGAGTCTTCGGTCGAAAATATAAACGAGTAATATTACGTGTGTTTTATAGGCTAATATTTCCATTTTATTTGTGGAAATATTAGCCTGTTTCTAATTTACTATTAATAGTCTTTTCACGTTTTCATTCCAATTTCTGATATTTACTACCAGAAATATCCTCTATTAATTTTCTTATCCCTTTCGAATTTTAGTTAAAACAATGTTGTTTTGTTAACAACTTTCGTTTTTTAAATTGATAAGATAAATCTATTTTCAGAAATAGTTGTGTTATTGAACTTCTATCGTTTCTTTTTGAAACAATTTATTAAGATTTGAATAAAATACGTTCCGTTGTTTAATGTTTTTCAATGAAATTGTGCACTTGATCATAAAAATATCCCAATCGATACAGTGGAAAGACAGGTTTTTCCTGAGATAATAGTGTAGTAAAGTCGAGTTATCGGTTAAACTAGTTATAGTGTGTTGATATTTTTTTGTACTACTGACACGTTTTAGCGATATACAAGCACAATCTGTTAATCAAAGGTTTGTGCTTTGTAAATAAATAAGCAGGCACTTTTGTCATGACAGATAAAAGTGTTGAGAGGAATAAAAACCAAAACGATCCATGCCATCAAAAAAATTGATTAGCACTGTTTCAGATTTGGTTGTTATCCCTTCCCATGAATCGATGTGGTGCAATACTGCCGGCAAAAAGAGCAGACCCTTGACACCACTTTTGATGAGTAAGCAACGAGTATGTCTACATCTACTGGAGTTTTGGCCCACCACTGGGCGTTTGCGATTTTCCTGATAGGTGCTCTTGGTTTGTGTGCACTCATGTTATTGGGTGCGTACTTTCTTGGGGGCAGAGCGAAAGCCAGAGCAAAACATATACCTTATGAATCGGGTATCGATTCTGTCGGCAGTGCCCGTCTCCGTCTGTCGGCAAAGTTTTATCTGGTTGCCATGTTCTTTGTCATCTTCGACGTTGAAGCCCTTTACTTATACGCATGGTCAGTCTCTATCAAAGAGAGTGGCTGGTTAGGCTTTGCCGAAGCAAGCATTTTCATTTTGGTGTTACTAGCAGGCTTGGTTTATCTGGCACGTATTGGGGCATTGAATTGGACACCCGCGCGTTCAAGGCGTCAGGTCAGTAAACCCAGTGTTGATGTTCATACCGCTAATGTTAATACCAACAACAGTCACATGCAGTAATAGCGAGGCATTAAAGATGGATTATACGCTCACCCGCATAGATCCGAACGGTGAGAATGACCGTTATCCCCTGCAAAAACAGGAGCTTGTCAGCGATCCCCTTGAGCAGCACGTCCACCGTAGTGTCTATATGGGTAAATTAGAACATGCTCTGCATGACATGGTGAATTGGGGAAGGAAAAATTCATTATGGCCTTATAACTTTGGCCTTTCCTGTTGTTATGTAGAAATGGTGACGTCTTTTACCGCCGTTCATGACGTAGCTCGCTTTGGTGCAGAAGTACTGCGAGCATCTCCCCGTCAAGCTGATTTCATGGTGATTTCAGGCACGTGTTTCGTCAAGATGGCCCCTGTGATCCAGCGTTTATATGACCAAATGCTGGAACCGAAGTGGGTCATTTCAATGGGAGCTTGTGCAAACTCAGGCGGTATGTATGACATTTACTCTGTTGTTCAGGGAGTTGATAAGTTTATTCCTGTTGATGTCTACATTCCGGGCTGTCCACCCCGCCCTGAAGCCTATATGCAGGCACTGCTATTATTGCAGGAATCTATTGGCAAAGAACGTCGCCCACTGTCATGGGTTGTTGGTGATCAGGGGGTTTACCGCGCAAATATGCAGTCAGAAAGAGAACGGAAGCGTGGTGAACGTATTGCAGTGACAAACCTGCGTACCCCAGATGAAATTTAAGGCTTTTAGCCATTAAGAATAACCAGAGCAATGTCGTAACTCAAAAATGTGTTGCGATCACATTAAACCCTGATCAAGCGTTGTGGTGAAGAATGATGACAGATCAGATAGCACAAGAAAGCGTACGGCCTGCTTGGGAAACAAGGGATCACACGGATGATCCGGTCGTAAGCGAGCTTAATCGCCAATTTGGCCTTGATGCGTTTACCGTCCAGCCTACCCGAACCGGCCTACCGGTTGTCTGGGTAAAGCGGGAACAATTGCTGGAAGTAATTACATTCCTGAAGAAGTTACCCAAACCTTATGTCATGCTGTTTGACTTGCATGGTATTGATGAGCGTCAGCGTTCTCACCGACAAGGTCTGCCTGTGACGGACTTTTCGGTGTTTTATCACTTGATTTCCATTGAGCGTAATCGTGACATTATGCTGAAAGTTGCGCTCAATGAAAAAGACCTGAATATCCCGACCATCACATCAATTTTTCCGAATGCCAATTGGTATGAACGTGAAACGTGGGAAATGTTTGGCATTACATTTAATGGTCATCCGAATTTACGTCGTATCCTGATGCCACCAACTTGGGAAGGCCATCCGCTGCGTAAGGAATATTCTGCGCGCGCCACAGAATTTGATCCTTTCATGTTGACCAAGCAGAAAGAAGATCTGGAAATGGAAGCGCTGACTTTCAAACCAGAAGAGTGGGGGATGAAACGCGGCACTGAAAATGAGGACTTTATGTTCCTTAACCTTGGGCCAAATCACCCCTCAGCTCACGGTGCATTCCGCATTATTCTTCAGCTTGATGGTGAAGAGATTGTTGATTGTGTTCCCGATATTGGTTATCACCACCGCGGTGCGGAAAAAATGGGGGAACGTCAGTCATGGCACAGTTATATTCCTTATACCGACCGGATCGAATATCTGGGGGGATGTGTTAACGAAATGCCTTATGTGCTTGCCGTTGAGAAACTGGCCGGTATTGAGGTGCCTGAACGCGTGAAAGCTATCCGCGTCATGTTGTCTGAACTGTTCCGTATCAATAGCCACTTGCTCTACATCAGTACCTTTATTCAGGACGTTGGTGCAATGACACCTGTGTTCTTCGCCTTTACTGATCGTCAGAAAGTTTACGATGTTGTTGAAGCTATTACTGGTTTTCGTATGCATCCGGCCTGGTTTCGTATCTGGTGTTGCCCATGACCTGCCGCGAGGCTGGGATAAACTTCTGCGTGAGTTGTTGGACTGGTTACCGAAGCGTTTGAATTCCTATGTCAAAGCGGCATTGAAAAATAGTGTCCTGAAAGGACGCTCTGTCGGAGTGGCGGCTTACAATGCTAAGCAGGCACTGGATTGGGGTGTAACAGGCGCTGGTTTGCGCGCAACAGGCATTGGTTTCGATGTACGTAAATGGCGTCCTTATTCCGGTTATGAAAACTTCGATTTTGAAGTACCGACTGGCTATAACGGCGACTGTTATGATCGTGTGATGCTGAAAGTGGAAGAAATCCGTCAGAGTATGCGCATCCTTGAACAGTGCCTCAAACATATGCCCGAAGGGCCGTTTAAGGCTGATCATCCACTGACCACCCCCCCTCCCAGAGAGCGTACCCTGCAACATATCGAAACCATGATTAACCACTTCCTTCAGGTGTCATGGGGGCCCGTCATGCCTGCCAATGAATCATTCCAGATGATCGAAGCGACTAAAGGGATCAACAGTTATTACCTGACCAGTGATGGTAGCACGATGAGTTACCGCACCCGTATCCGCACACCGAGTTTTGCTCATCTACAGCAGATCCCCTCGGTGATCCGCGGTAGTCTGGTTTCTGATCTGATCGTTTATCTGGGTAGTATCGATTTTGTTATGTCTGATGTGGATCGCTAACGATGCAAAGTGAATTTAACGCAAACAAGCAAGCACGTCTTGATGTGGTTAACGTAACGGACGCTCAGACACCGAATGAGTTTGTACTGAGTGCCGGAGAACGTGATGCCATTGAGCAGGAAAAACACCACTACGAAGATCCGCGTGCAGCGTCAATTGAGGCACTAAAAATTGTGCAAAAACAGCGTGGTTGGGTGCCGGATGGTGCGATCTCAGCCATTGCTGAGGTTTTAGGTATTCCTGCCAGTGATGTGGAAGGTGTGGCGACATTTTACAGCCAGATTTACCGTCAGCCAGTAGGGCGTCACATTATTCGTTATTGTGACAGTGTTGTTTGTCACATCACAGGCTATCAGGGGGTTCAGGCAGCAATAGAAAAACACCTGAACATTCGTCCGGGTCAAACCACCACAGATGGGCGTTTCACATTATTGCCAACCTGCTGTCTGGGTAACTGTGATAAAGGGCCAACCATGATGATTGATGATGATACTCACAGTTATGTGAAACCCGAAGAAATTGAGAAATTGCTGGAGCAGTATCAATGACAACGCATTCAGGAGTGAAAGAAATTATCCGCTCGGCGGAAACTCATCCCCTGACATGGCGGTTGCGTGAAGACCAACAACCTGTCTGGCTGGATGAATACCGTAGCAAGAATGGTTACAAGGGAGCCGAAAGAGCACTGAAAGGCATGGCTCCTGATGAAGTCACCACATTAGTAAAAGATGCTGGTTTGAAGGGGCGCGGTGGTGCAGGTTTCTCCACAGGGTTGAAGTGGAGCCTGATGCCAAAAGATGAAAGCATGAATATCCGCTACCTGTTGTGTAATGCTGACGAAATGGAACCGGGCACGTATAAAGACCGCTTGTTGATGGAGCAATTACCGCATTTGCTGGTGGAAGGAATGCTGATCAGTGCTTTTGCCCTGAAAGCATACCGTGGCTATATTTTCCTGCGTGGTGAATATGTTGAATCTGCGGTTCACCTGCGTAAAGCAATTGAAGAAGCGAAAGCGGTGGGGTTGCTTGGCAAAAATATTCTGGGCAGCGGTTTTGATTTTGAGTTATTTGTTCATACCGGCGCGGGACGTTATATCTGCGGTGAAGAAACTGCACTGATTAACTCCCTTGAAGGGCGTCGTGCGAACCCTCGTTCTAAACCTCCATTCCCGGCAACCGCGGGTGTCTGGGGAAAACCAACTTGTGTCAATAACGTTGAAACGCTGTGTAACGTTCCGGCCATCCTCGAATATGGTAAAGAGTGGTACATCGGTTTAAGTGAAGGCAAAAGTAAAGATGCTGGCACCAAACTGATGGGGTTCTCTGGCCGGGTCAAAAATCCGGGCCTTTGGGAACTGCCTTTTGGCACTACGGCCCGTGAAATTCTTGAAGATTATGCTGGTGGTATGCGTGATGGGTTGAAATTCAAGGCTTGGCAGCCCGGTGGAGCGGGAACCGATTTCCTGACGGCAGATCACCTTGATTTACCAATGGATTTCGAAAACATCGCTAAAGCTGGCAGTCGTTTGGGAACGGCTCTTGCAATGGCAGTTGACCATGAAATCAATATGGTTTCCCTGACCCGTAACCTTGAAGAGTTCTTCGCCCGTGAATCCTGCGGCTGGTGTACACCATGCCGTGATGGTCTGCCCTGGAGTGTGAAAATTCTCCGCGCCATTGAAGAGAGAAAAGGGCAGCCTGGTGATATCGAAACTTTAGAACAACTCTGTCGTTTTCTTGGCCCTGGTAAAACTTTCTGTGCTCATGCCCCTGGTGCTGTAGAACCTTTGCAGAGTGCGATCAAATACTTCCGCGAAGAATTTGAAGCGGGGATTGTCACCAAAGATTACGGAAATACCAGCCTGATTGCGGGCATTCAGCCGAACCTGCTCAAGCAACGTTGGTAAGGTGGGTTTGCAGGGATAACCTGTAAGAATGGCGCGTAAGAACGGTTTGTTAAAGCAGAATTTTTGATTAACGCCTGCCACGGCAGGCCATTGGGAAGCATGCTGACTATGGCTACGATACATGTAGACGGCAAAGATTATGATGTAAACGGGGCTGATAACCTGTTACAAGCCTGCCTCTCATTGGGGCTTGATATACCTTATTTTTGCTGGCATCCAGCGCTAGGAAGCGTTGGCGCTTGCCGCCAGTGTGCGGTTAAGCAATATCAAAACGCGGAAGATACACGTGGTCGTCTGGTAATGTCTTGTATGACACCGGCTTCAGATGGCACATATATCTCCATTGATGATGAAGAAGCAAAACAGTTCCGCGCAAGTGTCGTGGAATGGTTGATGACTAACCATCCCCATGACTGTCCTGTCTGTGAAGAAGGCGGAAATTGCCATTTGCAGGATATGACAGTGATGACGGGACACTCGTTCCGTAAGTATCGTTTTACCAAACGTACTCACAGAAATCAGGAACTGGGGCCATTTATTGCTCATGAAATGAACCGTTGTATCGCTTGTTACCGCTGTGTCCGCTACTACAAAGATTATGCGGATGGAACGGATTTGGGCGTTTATGGTGCTCATGACAACGTTTATTTTGGCCGTCCTGAAGATGGCACGCTGGAAAGTGAATTTTCCGGTAACCTGGTTGAAATCTGCCCGACAGGTGTTTTCACTGATAAAACGCACTCAGAGCGTTATAACCGTAAATGGGACATGCAGTTTGCACCGAGTGTCTGTCAACAATGCAGTATTGGTTGTAACACCAGTCCGGGGGAACGTTATGGAGAATTGCGCCGGATCGAGAACCGCTATAACGGTACGGTTAACCACTATTTCATGTGTGACCGTGGTCGCTTTGGTTATGGGTATGTCAACCGTAAAGATCGTCCTCGCCAACCACAACAGCTTCGCGGCGATCAATGGATTTCGCTGAATGCTGAGCAGGTTATGCAGGGTGGAGCGGATATTTTGCGTCAGGCGAAAAATGCGATTGGTATTGGTTCACCACGTGCCAGTATTGAAAGTAATTTTGCACTGCGTGAATTGGTTGGTGCACAGAATTTTTACAGTGGCATTTCAGCAGAAGAGCAATATCGTCTTGATATGATACTGGAGATTCTGCAACAAGGTGGTGTTTATACTCCGTCTCTGCGTGAAATTGAAGATTATGACGCAGTGTTAGTGCTGGGTGAAGATTTGACCCAAACAGCAGCCCGTATGGCATTGTCAGTTCGCCAGGCAGTCAAGGGCAAAGCTCGTGAGATGGCGGCAGCTCAGAAAGTGGCAGACTGGCAGATTGCGGCTGTAATGAATATCGGCCAACATGCCAAGTATCCTCTGTTCTTAACCAGCGTCGATAGTACCCGACTGGATGATGTCGCGGCATGGAATTACCACGCGCCGGTTGATGATCAGGCTCGCTTCGGTTTTGCTGTGGCACATGCCCTGAACAAGATAGCACCTGCTGTCAATGACTTGTCGGATGAGCTAAAAGCGAAAGTAGAACTCGTTGCTCAAGCCCTGCGTGAAGCGAAAAAACCATTGATTATCAGTGGCAGTAATGCAGGCAGTGACACCCTGATTCAGGCAGCCGCTAATATTGCGTGGGCGCTGAAAGATAATGGCGCTAATGTCGGTCTTTCCTATGTTGCAGCGTATGCGAATAGTCTTGGTTTGGCGATGATGGAAGCACAATCGCTGGATGTCGCCCTACAGCGCATTGCCAAAGGGGACTCAGATACTGCTATCGTGATGGAAAATGATCTCTACCGTCATGCTCCGGCCGATAAAATTAATAGTGCTCTGGATAGCCTGAAAAACCTGATTGTTGTTGATCATCAACGCACTGCCATCATGGATAAAGCACACTTGATCCTGTCAGCGTCCAGTTTTGCTGAAAGCGACGGTACTCTGATTAATCAGGAAGGTCGTGCTCAGCGTTACTTCCAGGTGTATGAGCCTGCGTTCTATGACAAATCTGTTGTTATGCTGGAAAGCTGGCGCTGGATGCACTCTTTATATACAACCTACACACAACGTCAGACGGACTGGACTCAGCTTGATCATGTGATTGAAGCATGTGTCAAAGAGATGCCGCAATTCAAAGGCATCGTTAATGCAGCGCCGGATGCCACATTCCGTATCCGTGGTCAGAAACTGGCTCGTTCACCTCATCGTTATAGTGGTCGTACCGCGATGCTCGCCAATATCAGTGTTCATGAACAGCGTCAGCCACAGGATATCGACACCGCATTTGCTTTCTCAATGGAAGGTAACAACAACCCGTTTGCTGAACGTCAGCAAATTCCATTTGCATGGGCTCCGGGTTGGAACTCACCACAAGCATGGAACAAATTCCAGGCAGAAGTGGGTGGTAAACTGCGTTTCGGTGATCCTGGAGTACGCCTGATTGAGACGGTCGATGGAGGGTTGAATTACTTTGACAGTATTCCGGCCACTTTTACTGCGCAGAAGAATGAATGGTACATCGCACCTTATTTCCATCTGTTCGGTAGTGAGGAATTGTCTCAGCGTGCAGATGTCATTCAGGAACGTATGCCTGAGCCATATGTGATGATAAATCGTCAGGATGCTGAAAAGCTGAATGTGAAGGAAGGTTCCATGATGGCATTTGATTGTGCGGGGCAGCAATTACGTTTAGCTGTGCGTTTAAGCGGCAATCTTGCTCAGGGGCAGATTGGCCTGCCGTTGGGAATGCCGGGCATTCCACCCGTTCTGGCAGGCAAATCCGTTAATAACTTACGGGAGGTTGCATAATGAATTGGATTACTCCCGAATTAATTGAGATTTTGATTTCTGTTCTGAAAGCGGTTGTCATTTTGCTGGTCGTGGTTGCCTGTGGGGCGTTTATGAGTTTTGGTGAGCGTCGTCTGCTTGGGCTGTTCCAGAATCGCTACGGGCCAAACCGTGTAGGGTGGGGCGGATCATTACAGCTTGTTGCTGACATGATCAAAATGTTTTTTAAAGAGGACTGGGTACCACGTTTTTCTGATCGGATGATCTTTACTTTGGCGCCTGTTATCGGGTTCTGTTCCCTGTTACTGGCCTTTGCCATTGTACCGGTAAGTCCGACGTGGATGGCGGCAGATCTGAACATCGGTATCCTGTTTTTCATGATGATGGCGGGCTTGGCTGTTTACGCTGTGTTATTTGCTGGCTGGTCAAGTAATAACAAATATTCCTTGTTGGGAGCCATGCGTGCGTCAGCACAGACACTGAGTTATGAGGTGTTCATCGGGCTATCCATGATGGGGGTAGTGGCACAGGCTGGCTCTTTCAACATGGTGGACATTGTTAATTCACAGCAACATTTGTGGAATATCATTCCCCAGTTCTTTGGTTTCTTGACCTTTGCCATCGCCGGTGTTGCGGTGTGTCACCGTCATCCCTTTGACCAACCGGAAGCAGAGCAAGAGCTGGCAGATGGTTATCATATCGAATATTCCGGCATGAAGTTCGGTATGTTCTTTGTCGGGGAATATATCGGTATTGTGACGGTATCCGCTTTAATCGTCACAATGTTTTTTGGTGGCTGGCATGGGCCTTTCCTGCCTCCATTCGTCTGGTTTGCGTTGAAAACAGCATTCTTCATGATGATGTTCATCCTGATCCGTGCTTCGTTACCGCGTCCGCGTTATGACCAGGTGGTGTCATTCGGCTGGAAAATCTGTCTGCCGTTAACTTTACTCAACCTGCTGGCGACTGCCGCAGTGATTTTATACAACGCTCAATAAAGGGGTGATTGAACCATGACATTAAAAGAGTTATTGGTTGGTTTTGCCACCCAGGTACGCAGTATTTGGATGATAGGGCTTCATGCCTTCCATAAACGCGAAACAAAAATGTATCCGGAAGAGCCGGTTTATGTGCCACCCCGTTACCGTGGGCGCATCGTTCTGACGCGTGATCCTGACGGCGAAGAGCGTTGTGTTGCCTGTAACCTGTGTGCAGCAGTGTGTCCTGTAGGGTGCATCTCCCTGCAAAAAGCCGAACATAGAGATGGCCGCTGGTATCCTGAGTTTTTCCGTGTCAATTTCTCGCGTTGTATCTTCTGCGGATTGTGTGAAGAAGCCTGCCCGACTACCGCTATCCAATTGACACCAGATTTTGAGTTGGGTGAATTTAAACGTCAGGATTTGGTGTATGAGAAAGAAGACCTGATGATTTCCGGGCCGGGTAAATACCCTGATTATAACTTTTACCGTAAGACAGGTATGGCGATTGATGGCAAAGATAAAGGTGAAGCCGACAATGAAGCCAAACCCATCGACGTTAAAAGCCTGTTGCCATAAGGAACGATATTCATGGAATTCACATTTTATATCGCAGGGCTGGTTGCCATTCTTGCAACACTCAGGGTAATAACGCACACCAATCCAGTACACGCGTTGCTGTATCTGGTTATCTCCCTGCTGGCACTTTCAGTTGTGTTCTTTTCACTGGGTGCTTACTTTGCTGGTGCATTGGAAATCATCGTTTATGCGGGGGCGATCATGGTGTTGTTCGTCTTTGTCGTGATGATGCTGAACCTGGGCAAATCTGTTGTTGAACAAGAAAGGGGATGGTTGAAACCGAGAGCCTGGATTGGCCCAGCTATTCTTTCAACCATATTACTGATTGTCTTGATCTTTGCCATTAACAGTCTGCCGGAGGCTGAAATTAGTGGTGAAGTAGTCAGTGCCAAAGAGGTGGGCATCAGCTTATTTGGGCCTTATGTACTGGCAGTAGAACTGGCATCCTTGCTGTTACTGGCCGGGCTTGTGGTGGCTTATCACGTTGGTCGTGAAAGCCGTCAGGGTGAAGTGATCAGCAATCGTGTGGAGGACTAACAATGATACCTTTGGAACATGGTCTGATTCTGGCGGCTATTCTATTTGCATTGGGCTTCACTTGCCTGATTATCCGCCGCAATCTGTTGTTTATGCTGATAGGTCTGGAAATCATGATCAATGCTTCAGCGCTGGCATTTGTCGTTGCTGGTAGCTACTGGCTCCAGCCTGATGGTCAGGTGATGTACATTTTAGCCATTACTTTGGCAGCAGCCGAGGCGAGTATCGGTCTGGCACTGTTACTACAGTTGTACCGTCGTCGCCAGAACCTGAATATTGATATAGTCAGTGAGATGCGCGGATGAACTTACTCTATTTAACAATTCTATTGCCACTGTTGGGATTTTTGCTGTTGGCATTCTCCCGTGGCCGCTGGTCTGAAAATCTGTCCGCGTCCATTGGCATTGGTTCTGTCGGGCTGGCAGCACTGGTCACACTTTGGGTTGGAATGGACTTTCTCTCCCAGAACAGCATGGCTCAAAATGAAACAGGTGGGTTTGTTTACAGCCAGACATTGTGGAACTGGATGAGCGTGGATAGTTTCAGCATTCCAATCAATCTGGTATTGGATGGACTATCATTAACCATGTTGAATGTAGTAACCGGTGTCGGTTTCCTGATCCACATTTATGCTTCATGGTATATGCGTGGTGAAGAAGGTTACTCTCGTTTCTTCGCCTATACCAACCTGTTTATCGCCAGTATGGTGGTTTTGGTTCTGGCTGATAACATGCTGCTGATGTATCTCGGTTGGGAAGGCGTGGGGTTGTGTAGTTACCTGTTGATCGGTTTTTACTATAAAACACCTGCTAATGGCGCTGCGGCAATGAAAGCTTTTATCGTGACACGAGTGGGTGACGTTTTCCTCGCTATTGGCATGTTTATTCTCTACGACCAGCTTGGTACATTGAGTTTCCGCGAACTGGCGGTACTGGCACCACAATATATCGAAGCGGGTTCTACTGCAATCACATGGGCAACCTTGATGATTCTGGGCGGTGCTGTAGGTAAATCGGCTCAGTTACCACTGCAAACATGGTTGGCAGATGCGATGGCAGGCCCAACACCAGTGTCTGCTTTGATCCATGCGGCGACCATGGTTACCGCAGGTGTCTATCTGATTGCTCGCAGCCATGTTCTATTCTTAATGGCACCTGATATTTTGCATCTGGTTGGCATTATTGGTGCGATTACCTTGCTGTTGGCAGGTTTTGCAGCACTGGTTCAGACTGATATCAAACGTGTACTTGCCTATTCCACTATGAGCCAGATTGGTTATATGTTTCTGGCATTGGGCGTACAGGCATGGGATGCGGCTATCTTCCATCTGATGACTCATGCGTTCTTTAAGGCACTGTTGTTCCTTGCCTCTGGCTCGGTAATTCTGGCTTGCCACCATGAGCAGAACATTTTCAAAATGGGGGGATTGAGTAAACGTATTCCATTTGTGTATCTCTGTTTCCTGGTGGGGGGCTCGGCGTTATCTGCTCTGCCTTTGCTGACAGCAGGTTTCTACAGTAAAGATGAAATTCTGTGGGGCGCACTGGCAAATGGTCACATGAATCTGATGCTTGCGGGGCTGATTGGTGCACTAATGACCTCACTGTATACCTTCCGCATGATTTTTATCGTGTTTCATGGAGAAGAAAATACCAAAGCACATTCAGTTAAAGGAATTACTCATACCTTGCCACTGTCAGTGCTGTTAGTACTGTCCACTTTTGTGGGAGCGCAGATTGTACCACCTTTGGTGGGTGTTCTACCGTCGGAAAACAGTATCACAGGACATGATGGCAAAATGACACTAGAAATTGTTTCCGGTGTGGTTGCCGTGCTTGGCATTTTACTGGCCGCAGCCTTGTATCTTGGCAAACGTGGTTTGGTTAATGCGACAGCAAATAGTGCTCCGGGGCGTTTCTTTTCCACATGGTGGTTCCACGCCTGGGGATTTGATGCTCTGTATGACTGGATATTTGTAAAACCATTCAAAGGTATTACACAACTGTTGCGGAATGATCCTCTGAACTCATTGATGAATATCCCTTCCGTATTGTCACGTTGGGGCAATAAAGGGCTTGGTTTAAGTGAGAACGGACAAATCCGTTGGTACGCTACCTCTATGGGGTTGGGTGCAGTGCTGGTTTTAGCTCTGCTGCTTTTGATTTAATTAAGGGACACATTGCGCCATGCTACTACCTTGGCTAATTCTTCTGCCCTTCATCGGAGGCCTGCTGTGTTGGCAGGCAGAGCGCTTCGGCACCCGTATGCCGCGTTGGATAGCGCTTCTGGCGATGGGGCTGACTCTGCTGCTTTCTCTGTACCTCTGGTTGCAGGGAGGCTATACGCTGACCAACCCACAAGGCATTCCACAGTGGCAATCAGAGTTCCTGCTGCCGTGGATACCACGTTTTGGTATCTCCATCCATTTGGCTCTGGATGGCCTGTCACTGTTGATGGTGGTCTTGACTGCACTGTTAGGTTTAATGGCAATCCTCTGTTCGTGGAATGAGAACCAGCCATATCAGGGTTTTTTCCATCTAAACCTATTGTGGATCCTTGGTGGAGTGATGGGCGTATTCCTTGCCATTGACCTGTTCCTGTTCTTCTTCTTCTGGGAAGTGATGCTGGTGCCGATGTACTTCCTGATCGCACTATGGGGTCACAGAGGTTCACAAGGCAAAACCCGTATTACGGCCGCGACGAAATTCTTCATTTATACTCAGGCCAGTGGTCTGGTGATGTTGATTTCGATTTTGGCACTGGCTTTCATCTACCACGATGCAACCGGAGAATGGTCATTCAACTATGAAAAACTGCTGGATACGCCGATGTCGCATACTGTCCAATATCTGTTGATGTTGGGATTCTTCATCGCATTTGCCGTGAAAATGCCAGTTGTGCCTTTGCACGGGTGGTTACCGGATGCCCATAGTCAGGCACCGACTGCGGGCTCTGTTGACCTTGCGGGGATCTTGCTGAAAACAGCGGCATATGGTCTGCTGCGTTTCAGTCTGCCTTTGTTTCCACAAGCTTCTGCGGAATTTGCACCAATTGCTATGTGGTTGGGGGTCATCGGCATCTTCTACGGAGCATGGATGGCTTTCAGCCAGACCGATATCAAACGTCTGATTGCTTATACCAGTGTTTCACACATGGGCTTTGTTCTGATCGCTATTTATACCGGCAGCCAATTGGCTTATCAGGGAGCGGTGATCCAGATGATTGCACATGGATTGTCAGCCGCAGGGCTATTCATCCTGTGTGGTCAGTTGTATGAACGCCTGCATACCCGTGATATGCGTCAGATGGGTGGCCTGTGGGCAAGAATTCAATTGTTGCCAGCGATATCTCTGTTCTTCGCTGTGGCGACATTGGGTATGCCGGGAACCGGTAACTTTGTTGGTGAATTCATGATCCTGTTTGGCAGTTTCAGTAAATTCACTTTAGTTACTACAGTATCTGTGTTTGGTTTAGTTTTTGCTTCTGTGTACGCCTTATACCTGATGCAGAAGGCTTATTACGGAACGCCGAAATCAGATGAACCATTGCCACGGATGGATGCGCGAGAAATTTCTATTTTGCTGCTGCTGGTTGTCTTGCTGGTTATTCTGGGTGTTTACCCACAACCCATCCTTGATACCTCGGCTGCGGCGATGAGTAACATCCAGAATTGGTATTCAGCTTCACTTTTAACTACAGGGCCGTAATTCGCCATGACAATAACTTCTGAACAATTGATCGCACTGTTGCCGCTATTGATCGTCGGATTGACGGTGGTGATTGTGATGCTGTCCATTGCATGGCGACGCGATCATTTCACCAATGTCACCTTGACAGTGATTGGTTTAAACCTAGCCCTGCTTTCTCTCTATTTTGTTGGATTGCAGGAGCCGATGGATGTCACTCCACTGATCCATGTGGATCGTTTTGCAATGTTCTATATTGCACTGGTGCTGATTGCGAGCCTTGCAACGACGACATTCGCCTACTCATGGTTGGAAAATTATCCCGATAACAAAGAAGAGTTTTATCTGCTGGTGTTGATTGCGGCTGCCGGAGGCATTCTGCTTGCTTCTGCAAACCACATGGCATCATTGTTTATCGGTATTGAGCTGATTACTTTGCCACTGTTTGGTTTGATCGGTTACGCATTCCGCCAAAAACGCTCACTGGAAGCGAGCATCAAATATATGCTGCTGTCTGCGGCGGCATCCTCGTTCCTGTTATTCGGTATTGCTCTGCTGTATGCTGAATCAGGTGATCTGTCCTTTGCATCACTGGGCAGAAGCCTGAGTGACAGTAAACTGCATGAACCTCTGATTCTGGCTGGATTGGGGATGATGATTGTGGGTCTGGGTTTCAAACTTTCCCTCGTTCCTTTCCAGCTTTGGACACCTGACGTTTATCAGGGCGCGCCAGCGCCAGTATCGACCTTTCTGGCAACGGCAAGTAAAGTCGCTATCTTTGCCGTAGTAATGCGTCTGTTTATTGAAGCACCGGTGACCGACAGTGAGACCTTGCGCACTGTGTTAACTGTGATTGCAATCTCCTCTATCCTGTTTGGTAACTTGTTGGCACTGACGCAGAGCAATATCAAACGACTGCTCGGTTACTCATCCATTGCACATTTAGGTTATTTGCTGGTGGTATTAATCGCCATTAAAGACCATACCCTGGCAGAAGAGACCGCGGGTCTTTACCTGGCTGGTTATCTGCTTGCCAGCATTGGTGCATTTGGTGTAGTCAGCCTGATGTCCAGCCCATACAGAGGCCCTGATGCTGAATCACTATTCTCCTATCGTGGTCTGTTCTGGCATAAACCAATTCTGTCGGCTGTTATGACGATCATGATGTTGTCACTGGCGGGAATTCCGTTAACATTCGGTTTCATCGGTAAATTCTATGTTATTGCAACAGGTGTTGAGGCCAGATTGTGGTGGCTGACCGGAGCAGTGGTAGTGGGAAGTGCGATTGGCCTTTATTACTACCTGCGTGTGATGGTGAGTTTATACCTGCCCGCCCCGAAAGCACTGAATCGCGATACGCCAAGAAACTGGGCGTTAACCTCCGGTGGTATTGTTGTGTTGCTTACCGCATTACTGGTGTTGCTCCTTGGTGTTTGGCCACAGCCATTGATTGATATTGTCCAACAGGCGAAAAGTGTTATGTAAGGCATAGTATTAATTAATATTATTAGAGACCCAGCCATGATTAGCTGGGTCTTTGTTTATGTAAAATAAACCAAAAGAGAGAAAGGAACGATCAGTAACGAGATGATAACTATTGTTCAGTAAGGTTGATAGAATGGGTGCCCTTTTCTTGAAGCTATAGCCAACCATGACATGCAAGGTAAGTTAATTAGCATGGTTATAACTGTTTCATATCCTCAAAAGTTGGGCCCTGAAAATAAATTGCACTAATATGGCAACTGCGAGGTTGGGTCAAAACAAATCGTATGGATTCCCAGACTGATCGTCCATTCAGTCGTTGTTTACCCATTGTTTTGTGGTCATCCAGATCTTCATCAAAACCATTAATTTCAAAATCAGGAGGATAGATTCCGGTTACACGAATATTATCTTTGCTTAATTGATGGGAAATAGTCTGGCAAAAGCCACTCATCGCATGTTTGGCAGCAAAAAATACCGGATGCGCGACAGAGCAGACAAAGTTTGGAATGCCGCAGACTGACACCATCGCAATAATATCGGCATCTTGAGACTTACGCAGGCTTGGTAATAACATTTTGGTCAATAGCATGGAACCCGTCGCACCGGAATTCATCGTGCTGATAATATCTTCATCACTGTCATCATCATTCAGATTGCCTTCCAGCCATTGGGCTGCACTTAGTATTAGAATATCGATGGGCTTACTGTCTTGCAGTAATTGATTGGCAAAGTTGCGAACTGATTGTGCATCGCTGATATCACATTGATAACTTCTTGCAATCCCACCTTCACCCTGAATGATTTCACGAGTCTCTTCAGCACGTTCTAATTGACGAGCACAGAGGTCAACATGTGCACCTTCCCGTGCTAACCAGACAGAAATGGCCTGCCCAAAATCACGGCCTCCGCCTGTCACCACAACTCGTTTACCTTTTAATCCATCTAACTTATCTAATCTATTTAACATGGTGTTAACTTCCTTATGTCAGTTATTAACCTGAGTGAGAGATCATTGTACTATCGGTTATATGCTATTAATAAATCACACGGAAAAATGAGGTTAATGTTTTTTATTGTTAATTTATTAACCATTAATGTTATTTATTTGTTAATAATGGTGATTGTCTACCTCGCTGTAAGTACAGTTGCTCTGATTTTTATGTTAAGGTGACCATGAACGTAGATTGAATGAATTATGGGCGCAAAAGATCTACAGAATGGGTAACCTTTAATTGGGTTATATTTATTTCATTGAAATTTCGACAAAATATTTTTTGGATTGATATAGGAGATAGTGTCGGACACTAATTTTGAAGGATGAGTATGAGTCAAGATAATACTGGACAGGTAAAGACGAAAACTTACATTAACCCACCAGTCTTTTTCTTCTCGGCATTTTTGATCATTGCATTGGTCGCATTTGCTGGTTTGAAACCGGAGCTTGCCGATAGGTGGTTTAAATCTTTGCAGCAAGACTTGTTTGTTAATGCTAGTTGGTTTTATATCCTTGCCGTTGCGTTGATTTTACTTTCAGTTACCTATTTGGGTTTATCCAGATACGGCAATATAAAGCTTGGCCCTGACCATGCAGAACCTGATTTCAGTTATTTTTCCTGGTTTGCCATGCTTTTTTCTGCCGGGATGGGGATTGGATTGATGTTCTTTGGTGTGGCTGAGCCTGTCATGCACTATCTGTCACCCCCCGTGGGCACACCTGAAAGTATTGCTGCGGCTAAACAGGCTATGAAGTTAACTTTCTTTCATTGGGGGCTTCACGCCTGGGCAATCTATGCCATTGTGGCTTTGATTCTGGCATTTTTTAGCTATCGGCATGGTTTGCCTTTAACACTGCGCTCTGCGCTGTATCCGATTATTGGTGATAAAATTTATGGGCCGATTGGTCATGCTGTCGATATCTTTGCGGTTATTGGTACAGTATTTGGCGTAGCCACGTCTTTGGGTTATGGCATTCTCCAAGTGAATGCTGGTCTTAATCATCTATTTGATTTACCTATCAATGGGACGGTACAGGTTGTATTGATCATTACAATCACCGCTCTGGCAACCATTTCGGTTATTTCTGGTTTAGAGAAAGGTATCCGTGTTCTATCTGAGTTGAATTTAGGGCTGGCATTTTTATTGTTGATTCTGGTTGTTACTTTGGGGCCAACGGTGCTGTTGTTAAAGTCCTTCGTGGAAAATACGGGCGGCTACCTTTCGGAAATTGTCAGCAAAACATTTAACCTGTATGCCTATGAACCTAAGTCCAGTAATTGGTTAGGAGGATGGACATTACTGTATTGGGGATGGTGGTTATCCTGGTCTCCGTTCGTTGGGATGTTTATCGCCAGAGTTTCACGAGGCCGGACAATCAGGGAATTTGTCACTGGAGTTTTGTTTGTACCCAGTGGTTTTACTCTGATGTGGATGACGGCATTTGGTAATAGTGCGATTGATATGATTGCCAATCAGGGAGCCAAAGAATTAGCTAATATCGTACAGTCAGATGTTTCCCTGGCACTGTTCAATTTTCTGGAGCATTTTCCACTGCCTACCGTTTTATCGTTCATTGCAATGATCATGGTCGTGATGTTCTTTATCACTTCTGCTGATTCTGGTGCCATGGTGGTTGATACATTGGCTTCTGGTGGAGTTCATCATACACCTATCTGGCAGCGGATTTTCTGGGCAGGTTTGATGGGAGCAGTTGCCATTGCTTTATTGATTGCAGGGGGCTTATCTGCTTTGCAAACAGTAACGATCGCCAGTGCGCTTCCTTTCTCGATAATTTTGTTGATATCGATATATGGTTTGCTTAAGGCATTACGAATTGACGCTTATAAGAAAGACAGTCAGCAGATGACCACAATAGCGCCTCCGGCCAGCCGTAATCCAATACCATGGCAGCGAAGATTAAGAAATATCGTTTATTACCCTAAGCGCTCACAGGTAAAACGTTTTATGAGCGAAGTCATCCAGCAAGCAATGAGTATGGTGGCTGGAGAATTGGCAAAGCAGAATAAAATCGTTGTCATCAATGATGAGATGGACGACAGAATTCATCTGGAAGTGGATTTTGGCGAAAATCTTAACTTTGTCTATGAAGTTCGTCTGCGAGGTTATATTCAACCAGCGTTTGCTATTGTAGGTCTGGAAGATGATGAGAGAAGTGAGGAACAAAAATATTATCGTGCTGAAGTTTACCTTAAAGAGGGGGGACAGGATTACGATCTGATGGGATGGACTCAGGAACAGATCATCCACGATATTTTGGATCAATACGAAAAGCACATTCACTTTTTGCATTTGGTTCGTTAACCAATATGTCCTGTTAACAGAAAATTCCAATCCCTGGGCTTACAATCCGGGGATTTTTTATGCATATAATTTTATATAAATATCTATCTCTTCATTTCGGTCTGTAATGTGACTTACTCCGTATTATTGTGCTTTTTCTCTTTTTCCATCGGTATGTTTGATTTGCAGTGACTATGCTTGTATTCAGTGACGTACTTTTGAAAGCATTTTTAGAAGTACTGTTGGCGGAAAACACGTTAAATCAGGAGCATTCAATGTTAAAAACACTACTGAATCGTGATGTTATTCAATGGATTCCTGGTGTTAAAGATTGGCAAGAGGCCATTGAATTAGCTTGTCAGCCGCTTATCGATAACGCAGCGATTCAGCCGAGTTATGTCGATGCCATTTATCGTGCTCATGAAGAGTTTGGCCCTTACTACGTGATTGGCTCAGGTATTGCGATCCCCCATGCGAGACCGGAGCAGGGAGTTAATCGTCTTGCTCTGAGTCTGACGTTTATAAAACAGGGTGTCATGTTTGGGTCTGTAGAAAATGATCCGGTCAAGTTACTGTTCGTATTTGCCACAACAAGCAGCGATAGCCATATCGAAGTGATCGCTGAACTTGCAGGATTATTTGATGACCAGCCAAAAATTAATCGATTAATGCAGGCTAAAAACCAAGACGAGATTTTTTCTATTGTTCAAGGTTATTAACCAATATTTTTATTTAACAGGAAAATAAAATGAAAATTACAGTTGTTTGTGGTCATGGTTTAGGGACCAGCCTGATAATGGAGATAAGTATTAAAAATATTTTGCAGGAATTAGGCGTTGAAGCCAGTGTTGAACATACAGATTTAGGTTCAGCAAAAGCGGCCAAGAGCGATATTTTCATGGCGACAAAAGATATTGCAGAACAACTGATTAAACAGCAGATGGCTGGGAAAATCATTGTATTGGAAAATATGTTAGATAAATCTGCCATGAAAATGCGTTTATCTGCGGTATTACAAGAACTCGGTAAATTGTAATTGGAGAAGAATATGGATTTCTTCCGCTTTTTGATGAACGACGTACTGGCAGAGCCTGCGATTTTAGTCGGGCTGATTTCATTAATTGGTTTAGTAATGCAGAAACAGCCTGTGACGGAGTGCATCAAAGGAACAGTAAAAACTATACTCGGATTCGTCATTTTAGGTGCAGGAGCGGGCCTGATAGTGACTTCATTAGGTGGATTTGCCACTATCTTTCAAGATACCTTTGGTATTCAGGGAGTTGTACCAAATAATGAAGCTATCGTATCGATAGCGCAGAAGAGTTTTGGTAAAGAGATGGCGATGATTATGTTCTTCGCTATGGTGATTAACATTCTAATTGCCCGTTTCACGCCATGGAAATTTATATTCTTGACCGGACATCACACTTTATTTATGTCGATGATGGTGGCGGTTATTCTTTCTGTAGCAGGAATAAAGAGCACAATGCTGGTTGTGATCGGCTCAATTGTTGTTGGTATTTCAATGGTATTTTTTCCAGCGATTGCTCATCCTTATATGAAAAAAGTGACAGGCTCTGATGATGTGGCACTTGGTCATTTCTCAACACTTTCTTACGTTTTGGCGGGATTTATTGGCAGCAAATTGGGTAATAAAGCACATTCTACGGAAGAGATGAATGTACCCAAAAGTTTATTATTTCTGCGCGATACTTCTGTCGCCATCGCTTTAACTATGGCGATTATTTTTATTATCACCTGTTTATTTGCTGATCAGGAATTAGTCCGGCAAGTCAGCGGTGGAAAAAACAGAGTAATGTATTCACTGATGCAATCAATCACATTTGCAGCGGGTGTTTATATCATTTTGCAAGGCGTCAGAATGGTGATTGCTGAGATCGTGCCTGCATTTAAGGGTATTTCCGACAAATTAGTACCGAATGCCAAGCCTGCACTGGATTGTCCGGTGGTTTTTCCCTATGCACCAAATGCCGTTCTGATTGGCTTCTTGAGCAGTTTTATTGCCGGTGTTGCTGGCATGTTTATTCTCTACTTATTGAACATGACAGTGATTATTCCCGGTGTTGTCCCTCATTTCTTTGTTGGTGCAACCGCAGGTGTTTTCGGCAATGCAATGGGAGGAAGACGAGGGGCGATCCTTGGGGCATTTGCTCAAGGATTATTGATTACATTTTTGCCTGTATTCCTGTTACCTGTTCTGGGAAGTATCGGTATTGCTAATACCACATTCAGTGATGCGGATTTTGGCGTAGTAGGGATTTTATTAGGGATAATTGTTCGTTAATTTTCTAACTTTGAATCAAAAATACCCATGTTCATGCTGCTAAAATAGAGTTTTAGACTCACTTGGTGAATATTTATTTGTGATATTTGTAATTGGGAAGATGATCCTGTGAAATCCACAAATCCTGATCTTACCGGAGGTGCTAATTCCATGAGTTTAAATGAAGCCAAAAATGCCTTTAAATAAGGTGGAAGAGCAGAATAATTTTATGTATTGTTAAATGATATTAAACAATATGAAATAAAGGCTGGAGAATGGAGAACTATAAAAAATATACTATGGATAAAGCCGATCGAATGTTACAACCTGCCATTGGCGGCGAGTTAATATTATTAAGTTATATAGGATTTTCGCAAGAAGGTAGATTTGAACTCTTGGAAAAGATAGATGATTGGGAAAATCGGGGTGATGCTGAAATACTAGAACATACTCACTTCAAAAAATATCTTGCAAATAATGTATTTATAATAACTGATAACTCTTATATAAAAGACGAAGTTTATTTCATGGATATCAATCACGTTGAGCCATTTGTTAATAATTATTTAAATCAAAATTCAGAATGTTTTTTTAATGGTGATACTTTTTTTATCTCGCCTTCAACGAAATCTTTAATTGAATTTCAACATGATGGATATATATTTTCACATAGATTACCAATTGTGATAAATGAGCATGGAAAGAGGGTCATAGCAAGAAAGGTGTGATACAAATCCAGATTGGATTAATGTGTGACTATTATGACAATTTAGTATAGTATTTTCCATATAATTGCTATTATAGTGACACAAGAGGTTGCCATGCTTTCATTCTACACAGCTTATGATGTGCAGCATGAATTAAAAGACTTTATCAAGCGACAGCGTAAACAACAAAAAATCACCGTTGAAAGTTTGTCCAAACGTTCTGGTGTGCCATATAGCACCATCAGGAAATTTGAGCGTACAGGTAACATTTCCCTGCGACAGTTTTTAATGTTAATGGAAGCGATTGGTGAATTGTTCCCACTCCATGAATTAACTAAAGAGCGTGAACAAGAACCAACGACCATTGCCGAGGTGCTTAAAAATGCTTAAGACACCACTTAATGTCAAAAGAAAACTTTCTGATGGAAATCAGATAATTGTAGGTCAGTTGGCAGAAAACAGGAATGGTGTTTATTTCCAATATGCTGATTCATATCTCGCAGCTCATCCTAAATCACTCTCTCCTTTCTTATTGAAATCAGATAATTCACTACAGAAGGCACCAAAAGAGCCTCATTATGGCTTACATGGTGTTTTCGGCGATAGTTTGCCGGATGGATGGGGGCTTTATTTAATGGATCGGGTATTTCGCGAAAATGGTTTTAACCCGCGAATGATAACGGCCTTAGAACGGCTTGCTTATATCGGTGAACATTGTTCTGGTGCCCTCTATTATGAACCAGAAATGTCCTTTGCCAATACTGATGAAAGAGACCTCGATCTTATTACTCTCGGCCAAGAAGCCGTTAAGGAATTTGAAGGAACAAATTCTGATTTTATTGAGTATTTAATGAATGCCAGTGGCTCCGGTGGTGCGCGTCCTAAGCTTAATCTGACAAAATATAGTGATGGTCGGTTTACAACTCGCACTGATGCTGTTGGTGAAAAACTGATTGTTAAATTGACATCAGATAAATTTTTCCTGAAGCACTCTGAAAGCCTTATTGAATATGTTTATATGAAAATAGCGGCGAATGCAGGTATTGAAGTACCTGACTTTAAGTTACTCGATGCAGGAAAAGGGCGATTCTGGCTACAACAAACTCGGTTTGATTGTACCGATAAAGGGCGCTATCACATGATTTCTGCCTGTGGATTATTGGATGCCCCATTTAGGGAGCCATCTTTAGATTATGTTGATTTGGTTAAAGCAACACGGCATTTTTGTGGTGTAGAAGAAGCACAGAAACTGGTAAAACGTGCGTTATTTAACTATCTAACAGTTAATCAGGATGATCATGCCAAAAATTTTGCTTATCTGGCTGATGATTCAGATAACTGGCGGATTTCTCCATTCTATGATGTGGTATATACCCCATCACCTTATAATGAGCATATGACATCTTTTAATGGTAATGGAAAAATTATCACACCTAAGGCATTGGAACTGCTAGCTGCACAGGCCGGGTTTACCAGTAAGAATCCGTTAATTGATATGTTAGCAGAGATTTATCATGCCACTCGCCAATTTAAGTTTTTTGCCAATGAGTTGGGGATAGATCAATCATTGGTAACAATGATTGATCTACATATGCAACAGAAATGGATGGCATTAAAATTGTAATACCAAATACCATAGTAGCAATATGGCCTGATATATATCATTAATTGCTACTATGGTAATAATTCTTAAGGGAGTATTGGAATGAGTGCTTTAATCTGAATACAGATATCTTTTCAAGTTATTTTCTATAGACTTAAGAATAGTTGTATTATTTACTTCAACCATTTATTAACAAATTCCTCCAGCGACACGGGACGATCAAAATAATACCCCTGCAAATAGTTTATGGAATGGTCTCTTAGTTGATCCACCTGTTTTTGGTTTTCAATGCCTTCTGCCACAATTTCTAAATTCAGTCGCAATGCTAAGTCAATGATATTTTCAACAATATGTTTCGAAATCATATCCGTATTCATTTTGCTGATGAAGTTATGACCTATCTTCACCATATTAACATTCAATTTTTGTAAATATGTGTGGTTTGAATAACCTGTGCCGAAATCATCTAAAGCGATTAATACACCTAATTCATCTAATTTATTAAATAGTTTAATCGAGTACTCATCCGGCTCCAGTAATTCTCTTTCTGTAATTTCTAATATCAACCGGACAGAATTCTCAGGGAATGCTCGTAGAAAATCACGACAATCATCTAATAAGCTGGCTTCTTTATAATGTTTTGCACTGATATTGAAACTAAAATGAAAGTTTTTAGGTAGCTGATGGGTAAGCGGAACAAAGAAATTCCGTACTTGCGTGATTAAATTACGTGTTAGAGGAACAATCAAATCTGATTTCTCAATTTGTGCGATAAAATCTTTTGGTGTCAATAGCCCCTGTATTGGATGTTGCCAGCGTACAAGGATCTCACATCCAATGATGGTGTTACTTTTGCTACAAATAATAGGCTGTATATAAGGGATAATTTGTTTATTTTTAATGGATTTCTTTAATTGATATGTTGGGATAGTGATATTTTTAGTGTATTGATATAAAAAGATGGCGGATAAGAGCATGAGTATTGCCAATGAAGGCAAAACCCCTTCCAGTTCCATATCAGGCTTGATATTATTCTGATAATTGGAAAATATTTTCCATAATATATTACCAACACTTAAGGTGATGACGATGAATAATACCACAAATACCCGATATAACATTCGGTATGATTTAAAATTCAGCCCCATCATTTCTCCTTTTTGATAAAGCCCATTATCCAACAGTAGACCTACCGTCTAATTTTGTAAAATTCTGTGAGCTTGTTGTTTATGAAAAATGGCTTTCTGTTTGAAAAAACAGCGTCGGCTATCTTACAGGAAGATATTGAATACAGGAAATATATATAGTTGTATAGCGAGGATCGGCTAATAAATTGCTAAATTGCGTAATTGATGGATTATTATTGCCATCCTTGGCGAAATAATTAAATTATTTTATTGATTAATGCCAATCTTTTATCAGATTATTCCTTACCTTATTTATATTCGTCATCTTCCAAGTCGCCGCTTTGTTGGCTGCATCCTGCAATCCATAAGGTATATAAGTTATTTACTGAGCTGTAATCACAATCGCTACACGGCGGTTTTCTGCCCGGCTTTTTGAGCTGCGGTTATCTGTAATAGGCTGGCTTGGCCCTAAACCACGGGTTTTCAGGTTGGATCTTTGCATTCCTCCACGAGTCAGAGCATCCGCAACAGTGTTAGCCCGCTTTAGTGAGAGCTGATTGTTATAGCTCAATTCACCATAATTGTCTGTATGACCATCCAGACGTGCGTGATGAATGCCGACTTTAGATAAAGCCGCGGCCAGTTCTATCAGCTTTGCTTCACCTTCAGGACGTAAATGATATTGATTATTACCGAAGAGCACTTTTTCTGACATGCCAAACAGCCATCCTTCATCGGTTTGATGAAATCCTTGCTGTTTAAGGATTGTGATCTGTTTTGCCGTTAGGTTTCCTTTATTCTGGCAGGCATTCAGGAGAAGAGGGGTAATAATTGCAATCACAAATATAAAAACACGGTTTTTTATCATGATGAATTCCTGGATAAGTAGTTTATTTTTGTTGTATCAGCGGAGTACCAGCCACCACCTCGTTGTTTGATGTGATACATGGCAGCATCTGCTTCAGAGAGTAGTTGTTCTGCTGTCAAATCCCCATTTGACAGAGCGATACCAATACTGAGAGTGATACGCAGGTGTTGACCACTGGGGAGCTGAATTGGAGTGTCCATGGCGTGGATAATATTTTTTGCGATTCTTTCTGCATCTTCCAAATTGGCTGAAGGTAATAAAATAGCGAACTCATCGCCACCAAGACGGGCGACAGTATCGGTTTTTCGGACTTTCATTTTTAAGGTATCAGCGATTGTGATCAGGACGTGATCACCGGCTGCATGGCCATAGACGTCATTGACATATTTCAATCGGTTGCCATCAATAAATAAGATCACTGCGCTTTCACGCATGAATTTATCATTCATCACAGTCGATAATACGCGTTCAAAAGTGGCTCTATTGGGTAATCCTGTAAGAGAATCATGTTGAGCCTGCCATGCCAATGCTGCTTTTTCAGTTTGTAAATGGTGTTGCCACTCTTCCAATTCTTCAAGCAGATGGTTAAAAACCTGACTTAATTCATGAAGTTCTGCAATTTTTGCGGAAGGAACACGTTGTGAAAAAGCACGTCGTTGCCGGACATCATGGGCAACACCAGCAATGTTTTGTAATGTCCTGACAATACCATCGTGCATACGCAGGGAAAGATAGAGTGAAAGTATGGCGCTAATCAGTAAACAAGCAAAGAGTACCAATAAGGCTTGATAGATAAATTTGATGATGTGTTCACTATTGCCGATTAACCAAACCGACCCCACCTGTTGTTGATGGTGATATATGGGAAAAGTGATTAGCTCAGGAAAAATCCAATATTCAACCAGTTTCTTGAAATTACTGGTTCGGGTTGTTTTATTGGCTTGCCAGCTCGCCAAAATTTGATTTTTGGCATCGAAAATTTTCGCTTCTGTAAAATTATTATGAACCGCAATCATTTCCAATATTTCGTTCGCGGCTGTCTTATCATTAAATACAACCGCAGCCTGAACGGTATGGGCTATTGTTGATGAGGTCTGCTTTAAGTTATTTTCAGCATATTTCTGCATGGCAACTAGCGCCAGTAATGAAAGAAGTAGGCCGACAACGGATAATGTAACAAAAGTAATGATCAAATGGATACGATGAACAGCTTGACGTAAGGTCGGGCGTGATGGAATTAGCGAATAACGTTTTTTCATACAGTTATTCCGCCTTGCGAGCCAATTGCAGGACATTTGGATCTACGCGTACACCACTGCGTGTCAAAATATCGAGATTAAGGTTAAAAGTCGTTTGTGTACTGTCAATATTAAGACAAAATGCACTACCGATTTCACAATGTTGATTCTGTTCAGAAATTGTGAGAAGTGGTTTGTCATTTTTTTGACTAATCACTTGATGTTGAAGTATAGGGTCAATTTGACCGTAATAAACAATATCACATTGCTCTAATAATTTTTCTGCGTTGAAGTTCAGAATTTCTACTTGTAATTTTGTATCGCCAGTGGGCATATTGATGTTGGCTAAGACATCAATGTAATTAGATGGTGCTACCAGACACAAATGTAGCGTTGAACGTGTGACTGGCCAGTGTGTATAACTGATAATACCAGAAACGACACGTGCAACGTTTTCATTGAGTTTTATTTTTTCTTTAGCATCAGGCATGGCTGTTACTATTGAATTACATATCACAATGGTTAAGCAAAAAATCGTTAGTACCCGTAGAAATACTTTGGAAACGTAACGTCTAACAATACAATGAGTCCATTCAGTCAAGCACATAACAAGTTCCAGTATTTGCCTTTCATTTAATCCAGAGAACAAAATTATTGATGGAATATATCCTCAATTAGAACCTATCTCATCATGGTGTTTTTGCAAGTGTTATTAATTATCAGACACTAGTCGCATTGGTTGAGATAGGTTGCAAAATGTTTAAGCGATAGGAAGTTTTAATTTCCTTGCTCATTATTTGCTAGCTAATTGATTTGATTTTTCAGTTATTCCTATTATATGTCCATGGTTATTATAAGTGATACTGGAAACTTTGCCTTGATTTAGCCTGTTCATTAATTGCTGTTCTAAAGAAAAACTCTTTGCCAATTCTTCATTACTTAATGCAGGTCGATGGCGGCGACGTTCTATACGGAAGCGGATTTGATTGTATTTCGCCCACCCGATCAACAGGAGTGAATTAAATATGGCGATAATAATATAAAGTACAATTGAGCTTACTTCTGAGGTAAATACAGACATAACAGGTTTAGGGCCATGATGGGGCGAATTAAATAGCCCCACAATGAATAAATAGGCAAATCCAGCCCACGCTATAATGGTGAGTATAATATCAATAAGACAAGGTAATAATCTTTGTTCTGTAAATATCAATGGATCTTTCATTATTCTATTCTCTCTATTCCACGATCAGGGCTTTCCCAACGGGCACGTTTTTGGCGTACTTTAAGCATGACTTTGGGGAAAGATACAAGTGTAGTGAACAGATTTAGCATCCAGTACACCACAGGATACCAAATCACCCAGAAAAGTGATGATGCAACGTGTTTCTCATAACGTCGTTCAATGACCAGACTGACAATAAATTGGATCAGGCAAGTTACAGCTAATACCAACCCTGTATACCCAGGCGGGAAAAGTGTATAGACGCGGATATTTTCGGGTAATGTGATAAACATGCCGAGGAAAAACAAAATAATTGAGAGGGCAAAGGTAAATGACCAGATTACGGAACAGCAGAATTCCGTAAATAATACCCACATGCGGCGATATTCCCATGACCAGAGTTTACGCAGGTTTTTGAGGAATACTTCAGCCCCACCCTGTGCCCAGCGTAGCCTCTGTTTCCATAACCCCCGGAGAGTTTCGGGCATTAGGATCCAACAGACAGCGCGAGGTTCGAAGAAGATAGACCAGTGGTGTAATTGTAGCTTCCAGCTAACGTCAATATCTTCGGTAATCATATCATTGCTCCAATAGCCGACATCAGCAAGGGCGCGGCGATTAAAGGCGGCAACAACGCCAGAAACGGTAAATACCTGACCATAAACCCGTTGGGTACGCTTGATTAAGCCAATGATAGAAGAAAACTCACCTACTTGAATTCGGCCAATCAAGGTGGAGCGGGTACGGACACGAGGGTTGCCTGTGACCGCACCAACACGAGGGTGATCGATCATGGGTTTTACCATCCATACTGCTGCGTCGCGATCTAGCAGAGCATCGCCGTCAATACAGACCAGATAATCACTGTTGGCAGCGGCAGCTCCTGCTTGAAGCGCTGTAGCTTTTCCCTGATTTTGTTCTAAGTGTATTACTTTCAAGGCGCTATGCTGTTTGGCCATCTCATTGAGTTCATGGGCAGTACTGTCGGTTGAACCATCATTGATTGCGATCACTTCAATATGGGGATAACGCTGGTTTAATGCTGCCTGTAATGTTTCGCGTACATTTGGCCCTTCGTTATAGCAAGGGATCAAAATAGATATCAGGGGTTCCCCCTCTAAGTGGGGAGGGACATCGTTTTTTTTCCAGTGTCTTTCACGGTAGAACCAGAAATAAATCCCTCCTGAGATCCAGATAGCAGACATGAATAATGGCCAGAAAAACACAAAGTGCAGCATAACCTGACCTGTAAAGGTTATGGCGATACCGACCGGAATGCTCAATACAATGCAGAGCACAATAAAAGCAAGAATACGATCAATCATTAAGTGGATACCATTCTGGAGAAAGAACAGGACGGATTTTGTTCATTTCTGGTTGATTATTAAGAAAGTCATCAGGGTAGTAACCAAAATTTTGTGCGCCATTCAGTTGTAATTGACGCATCCATTCAGCCATTTGTTCGCCTGATATCGCTCTTTTATTTAATGGTTTTCGCCAGTCAACAGCCTGAAGCTCAAAAACTGTTTTATCCAGTGCTTCCGGGCGTTGAGCAACAGTTTTCACTAAACGGGATAGCCACTGATTGCTTTCTGATAGCGGTATTTTTTCCATTAATGGCATTGCCATTGGTGCAACCCAATCATAATGGGCAAGAAAATCATCCAGATTTTGAGCAAACCACTCTTCACTCTCTGGCTCCAGAATAGGCAGGGCGAAAATATTACGTGCTGTTTTTACCTGATAACCACGGACTGATTTAACAGTTTGAGTCAATTCTTGCGTGAACTCAGTCAGATATCGGCTCTTGAAACGGCTCCAACGGGCAAACTGTTCCGGATCCTGACGAATTTCGGCAACAGATGCCGGAAAACCAGCCTGTTGATAAACGTTAATTGCGTCAGGACTGGCATCTTCAAAGTCTGACATGACAGCATCATCGTGATACAACACACCCTGAAATATGGAATGAGCAGCTAAGTCCTGGTAAATCTCTTTAATCCTCCGGCGGTTTTCCGCGTTATAAGGAGATAAACGACGATATTGTGTTTTACTCACAGATAACTCACTGTTCTCTTCGTTATAGCTTGTTACGCGAGGTAGTGAAGGTTCTAATTCAAATGCCAGAACTGGCATCCACGCATAAACATCAATATTCAACCGGCTGTGTAATTGCCAGGAAACCCGGTTAAATAAATCTGCCCGCATCGGTAGCCAGCGGTTAGGGAAATAAAGCTCATAGATATTGCCATCGCCTTTAGGATCGGCAAATGCTTGCAGAAAGACAGCATTAACACGGAGATCAGCAACACGTTGTACTAGCTGATCGAGATTGCGCGCTTGTTGAATAGGGTCAGGATCATACACATAATCCAGATCAATATGGGCAATGCGTAAGATGCGTTTATTTTGAACCTGAATCACTTGCTCAGCGAACTCTTTTAACGTTGGGTTATTAGTGAGCAATATGCGTGGAATGTTATTTAAGTTTTCTGCCTTGGCCAGTCCATTGCCGAGTGTCAGTGCCATTTTATAACCATGACGTTTGGCAATATCCAGAGTAACGCCGCTATCAATGCCGTAAGGCCAAACCCAGACGCGTGGTTTTTTGCCTGTGGCAGAAACGATTCGCTGTGTGATTGTGGCGACATCCTGTTCCATGCGTTGACGGAATTTCTGATCGCTTTCATATTTACCTGTTTTGGGATCATAGATTCGGATAGCGGCGGCTGGCTCGGTATTACCTTGTGGGTTACCAATAGCACCATAGTGGTGTTGATAGGTATGAGAAGCAATCTCCACCAAACCAGAACGGGACATCTCCGCAATTTGTTCCCAGGTCGTAAAGCGTTCCCGTGATACCTTCAAGCCACCAAAATTTACTGGCTTTCCTGCGGGAACATCAACCCAAATGCCGACTGGTGCCAGAATTGCAGGCCAGTTATAGGCTTTCAGCAAGGGAAAAACTCGGTGATAAAAACTGCTGTAGCCATCATCAAAAGTGAGCAGCACCGCTTTTGGGGGTAATGGGGTTCCTCCCTGATTGGCAACGAGGATCTGATCAACGGTAATAGGTTGATAGCCATTTGCGCGTAGCCAGGCAAATTGTTCGTTTAGCGCACTGGTACGAACTGACATAAATCGTTGATCAGCTCCGTCATCTTCAACATCATGGTAAGCCAGTACGACGAAACCATTATGAGGCCAGGGGCGCTCATTCATGGACAAAGGGCGCTCCGCTGGTGGAACGAACTCTGGTTTTTCAGCATAGGCCATTATACTGAGTTGTGGAATAAACAGGCTAACCAGTAAAGCTGAAATCATTAACCAATAGCGAATTACGTTGAAAGTCATAAAAAATCCTTTAGAACCGATAGATCAAATCAAAAGCAGCTTGCAGGTTTTTTTCACGTTTACCGTCATAAGGGCGTTTATCCAGCGTGATCCTCACGCCTGCATCCACAACATCATTCCACTTAATACGTTGCCCATAACTCACAGTCGTTATCAGACCCCCGCCATACCCGTTCTGCCAGTATTCACCGATACCAGCCGTGAGCTGCTGACTCCAAACGGTTTGGTAATGCCGATACATGATGTGGTCGGCTTCCAATGCCGGCAGGAAAGTAAGATCATTTTTTGGATTGAAATAAGGGGTATTTTGTTTGCTGTTATGCGTCGTACTGATTTCCAGTGTGGCATCGAGTTTCAGGTAAGGTGCTGTGTAGATGCGTTGCATACCGTCAATCGCATATGCAAAGCGATTATTGCCATCAGAAAAAAATGAAGGGGCAAAACGAGCTGTCCACTGGCTGCGCTCACTGTGTCTCCAACGGGTATAAAGTTGCCCGCCATTAGCGTAGATCTTATTGGTTAATGCCCGTAAAGGAGTATGACGAGCCAGTCGTTCTGCTGAACCTCCCAGACGCCATTGGTCATTTAAATCATACCATCCGGCAAAACGCAGACCGACTTTATTGCCGTGACGATAATTACGGCCAGAAACTTCGCCTTCCAGCCAAATATCCCGTGCCCGCCATTCGATACCCCCACGTAAATCGCGGTTTAAACCACGGCCTTCACTGAATTGGCTGCGGTTATAAGCACCGCCAGCAAACAAGCGCCAATTATCATGAATAGGCGGGCTATAAATGACAAGATCAATGTCTGAACTACGTTTACCACTCGTAGGACTGTCCGAATCAATACCCTGATTAACTTTGACACGCAGTTCTGACATGTGATGAACATTGCGCAGACGATTAAAACGTTTGGCCGGCATATTTTCAGGGGCACGGGTGATAACATCATCAGACAGCAGATCGACTTGTCGCCATTCTTGTAATGCTAAAGCGGTATAGCCTTGCTGAATTTCCAATGACAAATTACGGTGATCAAGACCCTCGATTTGTTTCAGTTCACTTTCTGCCTGACGTGGCCAACCACGATCCAGCCAGACGGCAGCCAGATCAATACGTAATTTCTGATTACCAGGAGCGGTACGAGCCAAATGTGTAAAACGTCTTTCTGCTTCGGGAAGATCTTCATGCAGTTGGGCTGATTCAGCCAAAAACTGTTGTCCTTGCAACCAGTTATCGTTAGGTACCCGGATTGGAGAGCCGTAAACATTCGTCATATAAGCATTACGTTGCTTGATATTAGTTGCCAGTTGTTGAGCTTCATTAAGGTGTTCACTCTCCACATCAGCATAAAAAAGAACGCTATCATCTTCCTGTGTAATATGGTGCATTGGTGTTTTTTTATCTGGATATTTTCCATTTGGATAATTCAGTGGACGCAGGATATCCCTTGCTTTATCTGGCTGACGAAGATTCAGATAGGCAGATGCAGCCCATTTATGCGCATAATTCGGTATAACGACGTTTTTTTCTGTCTGGGAAAGTTGTTGCAGGCGTAAATACTCTTCAATGAGTTCCTGAGTCTGGAAACGGGCAAGCAGTGCGCCGAGGCGATCAATACGGACACGTCGATAGTCTTGCTGGGCATCCGGCTGTTTCCGCCATTGATTGAGCATATGTTCATAGCGGGCAAGTGCTCGATCAGCGATATCAAAGCGTTCTTTTTCACTACGGTTGGGGATCATTGCAAGGCGAACTAACTCTGCCGCAGCGTCAGCTTCCAGTTTGCGTTGTTGGCCAGGGGATAAGTGTAATTGTGTGGTGTGTTTTTGTTCCAGTAGCCAGGCCGGACCATTCACCTGATTGTTTTTCAGACTGAACAGATAATCATGGATTATGGCCTTATCTTTGGGGAAATGTTCATGGGCGATAGTGAGCATCTGCATGGCATCCCATGAGCGCCCGGCGGCTTGATCTACATAGGCCATTAAACGGTAATTAGCGGCACTGGGTTGATGGGACAGTAAATTTTTTGCCAGGCGACGGGCTTCACTGTCTCGCCTGGCATCTGCCAACGTCATAATCAAGCCCGCTTTTATAGCGTGGTTGTGTTTTTCAAGAATTGAAGCCAGATGCCATAATTGAATGGCTTGATTCCACTGGCGCTGATTGCGATAAGCGCGTGCGGCAGCGGCGATCCCTCTGGCTGGTAATTCCATAGCATGATAGCGTTGCCAAAGATTAATCACTTCATTGTCATGACCCGCCCAGCTTGCGATTTGTAACCAATCAGCTACCTGAGAAGGAGAGAGTTTCCGCCGTTTTTCTTCTTGACGAATATATTCAAGTATGGGGATGGTATTGCCACTTCTGGCTTGTTGAATTAATGCATCATAATCCGCTGTCGCGGTCTCTGTTGTTATTAGGCAACTTAGTGATATGAATAACGATAACAGACTATACCGATATCTAAGAAAGCCTATCGGCCTAAAATAAAGATATAACACGGCATCCCCTTTTTATACTGCTTATTTATTTAAAAAACAGCAGAATCAGACGAAATAAAATTGAATTTTGATTAGGAAAAGCATTTTGTTTCTTCATTTTGGAAGAGGCAAAATAATACGTATTGTGTGACTTTATATCAATGGGTATTTTGTGAAAAACAATAGACGGAACATCAAGGAATATTGTTTCTTGATTTTATTATAAGATTAATAAGTAATACCTTATTGTTATTTATTTATATAAAATAAAGGTATTATATTTTAAGTTATTGTTTTTAATTATTTTTGGGAGTTTTCTTATAGTATTTTCAATTTAATATTTATGAGTGAAATTAACCACAATAAAAAATGTTAATTATGAGTGTGAATATTTTTCATTTCTGATATTTTGGGTGATTATTATCGGTGGGTGATTTGTTTTTTAAAAATTACTTTTGGGTTTTAAGAGTGATTTTATTATCTTTTTGTAAATAAGAATTATATTTTAGGTTTTTAGTGGGATGAAATTCATAAAAATTAAATTAGTCATTTTTCTGATAACTAATTTTGGTATGTTAGCCTTGCGTTGTTTATTTTTAGAAATAATATTCTATCGGTGTCAGTAATATCATATATGATGTTGATTTGTTTAAGTAAAATGTAATTTTATTGATTTGAGCAATAAAAATAGACAATAAAACAGTAAAAATGGTGAAGTTATCGTTAGATACTCAGATCAAAACCAATCGCATAAACAACCAGATAAACAATAAGTACTTTAATAATTTCTGCCGACTCGTATAATTTTGCGTTTTATTAGGTTATTAATGGGGGAAGTTTGTGGATCAGATTGCCAATATTATCGCTGATATATGCAAAATTCTTAATACCAAAAATGTTAGCGAAGTTGGTATTCAGTCGTTCTGCTTTTCGCTTCCAGCAATCAGTGATACTGATTGACTGGAATGGCTGGCAGTTCAACCTCATTATTCACAGTTCAAACCACATTCCAGACATCGTATGCAGCGGTATTGAATGTAACTCGGCAAATGAATAAGTTCTTGGAATAATGTCAATTACATGGCATTTCTTTGAGCTATAACAAAGAAGGCGTTTTTAAGAGAATAAGCGTGAAGAATGTCTTATATAATTTATCCTATTTTTAAAAGAAGTTTTTAAACACTCTATGTCAAACAGCGCACTGAACCGTCGTTGGGCGGAACTTTTACTGGAAGCACTGACTCGTCATGGTCTGCGTCATGTCTGTATTGCCCCTGGTTCTCGTTCCACACCATTGACACTTTCCGTTGTAAAAAAAGCGGCCGCAGAGAACGGTAAACTGATATGTCATACCCACTTTGATGAAAGAGGGCTTGGTCATCTGGCGCTAGGGTTGGCAAAAGCAAGTCAGGAACCCGTTGCTGTTATTGTGACGTCAGGAACCGCAGTGGCTAACCTGTATCCTTCTCTGATTGAGGCCGGATTAACCGGTGAGCGCTTAGTTTTTCTCACTGCGGACAGGCCACCGGAATTAATCGATTGTGGTGCGAATCAGGCTATTCGCCAGAGTAATATTTTTGCCTCACATCCGGCTCAAACACTTTCTCTACCACGACCGACTACCGATATTTCAGCCAGTTGGCTGGTTTCTATCGTTGATAATGCGATGTCAAATTTGAAGCAAGGAGGGTTGCATATCAATTGCCCTTTTGCTGAGCCGTTATATGGTGACGATGAAAAATATCAGGCATGGCTGCAAACGCTAGGTAATTGGTGGCAAGGCCACCAGCCGTGGCTTAAGCAATCAGTCACGCATGTTATTGCCAAAGTAGCGGATTGGGATTGCTGGCGGAAGAAACGCGGTATTGTACTGGCAGGAAGAATGGGAGCCGAAGAAGGGAAACTTGTTGCACAGTGGGCGAAAGAAATGGGCTGGCCATTGATTGGAGATGTGTTGTCTCAAACAGGTCAGCCTTTGCCTTACGCTGATTTATGGCTGAACCATCCCTGTACGCAGGAAATTCTGGCAAAAGGGCAGTTGGTTATTCAGTTTGGCTCCAGTCTGACCGGAAAAAGATTATTGCAGTGGCAGGCCAAATGTCAGCCAGAAGAGTATTGGATTATTGATCCTATAATGGGAAGGCTTGATCCCGCTAATCATCAGGGACGCAAGTTTACCTGTTATGTGGCTGATTGGTTACGGGAGCATCCCGCTCAAACAGAGATGCATAAGGTTTTTGAGACGGAGGTTCTTGGGACGAAAGTTGTTGAGACGAAAGTTTCTTGGGCGAATGAACTGGAAATTTGGTCTGAAAAAGCATTCGGCTGTATTAGCGCACAACTGGATGGAAAATTCAGTGAGGCCGCGGTTGCTCATCAGCTACATCAATTATTACCGCAGCAAGGGCAGTTATTTGTCGGCAATAGTTTGATTGTCCGTTTGATTGATGCATTAGGACAACTCCCTGTGGGTTATCCGGTTTACAGCAATCGTGGTGCAAGTGGAATTGATGGGTTAATAGCGACTTCTGTCGGTGTGCAACGGGCGACCAGTAAACCGACTTTAGCGATTATTGGCGATATTTCCGCGCTTTATGATTTGAATAGCTTAGCTTTATTGCGGGAAAGCGCTTCACCTATGGTGTTGTTTATCGTAAATAATAATGGCGGCCAAATTTTTTCATTACTGCCTACGCCACAGGAAACACGCCAGCGTTTTTACTGTATGCCGCAAAATATCAATTTTAACCACGCTGCCGCCATGTTTGGCTTGAATTATCGCGCGCCACAAAGCTGGTCTGAATTGAAACAGTCGGTTGAACAGGCATGGCAGCGGAAAACAGCAACAATTATTGAACTAATCGTGACAGATAACGAAGGTGCGGTATGCCTGCAAGAGTTGCTGAAACAGGTGACTGAACTATGAAATTAGCCGGTCAGATAGTCAATGCAGAGGTAGTTAATGTAGATCGAAAAAACACATGGTTGGTTTGGTTGCATGGTCTGTTGGGATGTGGCAATGAATGGTTGCCCATTGTAAATGACTGTAACCAATATGCTTCTTTAGTGATTGATTTACCTGGTCATGGTGATTCTGCCGATATTACGGCTGTGGATGGTTTTGCAGAGATGAGTAAGCTATTGAACGAAACTTTGCTTGCATACCAGATCCATGATTACTGGCTAATCGGCTACTCACTTGGTGGGCGGCTTGCTATGTACTATACAGTTCAAAACCAGGCAGTTCAAAACCAGGCAACTCAAAACCATACGATTCACAGTCACCAAAAAGGATTAAGGGGAATAGTGGTAGAAGGGGGAAATCCGGGGCTGTTTTCTCAGCAGGAGCGCGATGCCAGATTGTTGCAATGACAGGCATTGGGCCCAACGTTTTCGTGAAGAATCCATGTCGGCAGTTTTGGCTGACTGGTATCAACAACCTGTGTTTGCTGATTTGTCACCGGAACAGCGCCTCCGTTTTATTCATCTCCGCAGCCGAAACAGAGGCTGTAGTATTGCCGACATGTTAGAAAGTACCTCACTTGGGTACCAGCCTTGGTTAGTGCCTGCTTTACAAAAACTGGCAGTGCCTTTTATTTATTTATGTGGTGAACACGATCAGAAATTTAAAGAAATAGTGAAGCAGTATGCATTGCCATCAAAAATAATTCCCCAGGCTGGACATAATGTTCACAGCAGCAATCCTGCGGATTTTTCTGCCGCAGTGAACCATTTTTTATCACTTTTTGGTTAAGGAAGTTCAATAATGCTCTATCCAAGCGAAGAAAAATTATATTTCCCGATTGAATGGCAAGATTATTCCAGCGGGTTTGAAGATATTCTTTATCATAAATCTCCAGACGGTATTGCCAAAATCACAATTAATCGTCCGCAAGTGCGTAATGCTTTCCGTCCTCTGACCGTTAAAGAGATGATTCAGGCACTGGCTGATGCCCGTTATGACGATAGCATTGGCACAATTATCCTGACAGGAATGGGAGAAAAAGCATTCTGTGCGGGAGGCGATCAGAAGATCCGTGGCGATTATGGTGGTTATAGAGATGAAGGTGGAGCACATCATCTGAACGTATTAGATTTTCAACGCCAAATCCGTACCTGCCCAAAACCAGTTGTTGCTATGGTTGCCGGATATGCTATCGGTGGAGGGCATGTATTACATCTGATGTGTGATCTGACCATTGCAGCAGATAATGCAATTTTTGGTCAGACAGGCCCCAAAGTGGGTTCATTTGATGGTGGCTGGGGAGCATCTTATATGGCGCGGATTGTGGGGCAGAAAAAAGCCCGTGAAATCTGGTTCCTGTGCCGCCAATACAATGCTCAGGAAGCGCTTGATATGGGGCTGGTCAATACTGTTGTTCCTTATGCTGAGCTGGAAAAAGAAACAGTACGCTGGTGCCGTGAAATGTTGGAAAACAGTCCAATGGCATTGCGTTGCCTGAAAGCTGCATTGAATGCGGATTGCGATGGTCAGGCTGGTTTGCAGGAGTTAGCGGGAAATGCCACCATGTTGTTCTATATGACTGAGGAAGGGCAGGAAGGACGTAATGCATTCAATGAAAAACGTCACCCTGATTTCAGTAAATTTAAACGTAATCCATAATGCGTACAGCAACCTTATATCAATACAGCCTGCCTATGGAGGCAGGTGTTATCTTACGTTACCAGCGTCTGAAAACCCGTGATGGTTTTTTAGTGCATGTGCAGGAAAATGGTAACCATGGTTGGGGAGAAATTGCCCCATTGCCGGAATTCAGTCACGAAACGCTTGAACAAGCCGGCTGTGCTGCGGTGGAATGGTTAACACGCTGGTGTCAAAACGAAACAGGGCAAAATAAAGAACCAGAGCAGAGTGAATTACCTTCTGTCGCATTTGGTATCAGTTGTGCTCTTGCTGAATTACAGGGCGAACTTCCTACAGAGGCCAATTATCACAAAGCACCATTATGTACGGGGGATCCTGATGATGTGATCTTGCGTCTGGGAAAAATAGCCGGGCGGAAAATGGCTAAGGTGAAAGTCGGGCTTTATGAAGCCGTACGGGATGGCATGGTAGTTAATCTCTTACTGGAAGCATTACCCGATCTACAACTGAGGCTGGATGCCAATCGCAGTTGGACGCGCGCGAAAGCTGATGGATTTGCGAAGTATGTTAATCCCGATTATCGGCAGCGTATTGCTTTTCTGGAAGAGCCTTGTAGAACCCGTGAAGACTCACTGGCATTTGCTCGTGAGACAGGTATTGCCATTGCATGGGATGAAAGTGTTCGTGAAGCAGGTTTCACAGTAGAAGCCTGGGAAGGTGTTACAGCTATCATCATTAAACCGACGTTGGTGGGGAGTATTGCCCGTTGTCGTCAATGGGTCACTGAGGCTCATCAAGCCGGGTTGGATGCGGTGATAAGTTCAAGTATTGAAAGCAGTTTTGGTCTGACACAACTGGCCCGTTTAGCATATTGGCTAACACCAGAGACACTGCCAGGGCTGGATACGCTCGATCTGATTCAATCGCAACTTATCCGTTGCTGGCCAGACAGTGATATTCCTTGTATGGAATTAGATGAACTGGAAGTGATGTGGAGTTATGAATTCATTAGTGTCGTTTAATCAATGGCCATGGCATCACTGGGCGGTCTGTTATCCAGAAAAACAGGCAATTTGGTTGTGTGACAACGCAGTAACCTGGCAGGAATTGGCAACAAAAATTGACACTATTGCGGATTGCTTCCGGCGACAGGGGGTATCACAAGGTGATGGTGTGCTCCTAAGAGGCAAGAACAGCGCAGATCTCTTGTTGTGTTATCTTGCTGTTCTGCAATGCGGTGCAAGAGCCTTGCCGCTCAATCCTCAGCTTCCTGAATCGTTGTTAATAGAATTACTTCCTCACCTAAATCTGGCATTTGTGGCTGATTTTACCGGCTTACCTATATCGGTCATTCAGGCAACGGAACTCAACTGGCAAGCAGAGTTTACATTTATGTCCGGTAAAAAAGTGTCCGGTGAAAAAATGTCAGGTAAATGTGTTTCATGGGATATCAATCGTCCGGCCAGCATGATCCTGACTTCAGGATCTTCCGGGTTGCCCAAAGCAGTGGTGCATTCTATTGGTGCTCACCTTGCCAGTGCACAGGGCGTCCTTTCACGCATAGATTTCCAGCCAGATCATCGTTGGTTGCTGTCGTTGCCACTATTTCATGTCTCTGGTCAGGGAATACTTTGGCGCTGGTTATTGAAAGGCGCAGAATTGGTGTTGCGGGATATGTACTCGCTGGATAAAGCCTTATCGGGTTGCACGCATGCTTCATTAGTACCGACTCAACTGTGGCGCTGGCTTTCCCAACCTCGTAACTATGAGCTGACTTTGAAAGATGTGTTATTAGGCGGGGCAATGATACCGTTGGAACTTATTCAACAAGCTGAGCAACTTGGGATACGCTGTTGGTGCGGTTATGGATTGACTGAAATGGCATCAACAGTCTGTGCAAAACGCGCAGATGGCTTAGCGGGAGTAGGAACGCCGTTACCGGGAAAAGAGATCCGTTTGTTGGATGAGGAAATACAGATCCGGGCAGACAGTATCGCTATGGGTTATTGGTTTGATGGGAAGTTAAAACCATTAGCCAAAGAAGCAGGCTGGTTTTCCACCCGTGATCGGGGTGTTTTTAAACAGGGCGAATTGTGTATTTTGGGACGTTTTGATAATCAATTTTTCAGCGGTGGTGAAGGTATTCAACCGGAAGATATTGAACGTATTATTAATCTGCATCCTCAAATCCAACAAAGTTTTGTTGTTCCGGTGCCTGACACTGAATTTGGGCATCGGCCTGTTGCAGTGATCGAAACAAACGATTCTCAACTTACAAAAACACTTATTAATTGGCTTTCTAATAAACTTGCTACATTCCAACGACCTGTAGCTTGTTATTTGTTACCGGAACATTTGAAAAATGGCGGGATAAAAACTTCACGTCAACAGATCAAAGAATGGGTACTGAAACGATCCAGTGTTTACATATCTTGATGAATCTAAATAGTTTATTACATTCATAATCTATAGTGTTTATTGGATTTAAGTAAAATGGCTCACGAATATTAATATTAGCAACTACCATAATTACTGATTGAGAAGAGATATATATGAAAGGTTTTATTGCTATCAGTGCAGCCAGCTTGCTCTTTGTGGCAGGTACTGCAAATGCAATTTCTGTGAATATAGAAGCAGGAAAACACTATACCAGCACATCTGCGGGGATTGGTGATAAAAATGCGGGATTGTCCCTCAATGGAAATTGGACTCGCAGTGATCATAATGGCCAGTTAGGGAGCTTGGGGGCTGCTTTTGCTTTGCCAATTGGCCCGATAACAGCAAGTGTTGGTGGTAAGGCTCTCTACTTGTCACCAAAAGTGGGGAAAGATGGCACTGCATTGGCTGGTGGTGTTGGTCTCAGTTGGGAAGTAATGCCTTCTTTGTCATTATACGGTGAGGCTTATGGTGCTCCATCGGGTTTAACTTCTGGCATTGATTCTTATACTGAAGCAACTGGTGGCATCCGTTATACTCTCTTTAAACCAATAACCATTAATGCTGGTTATCGGGTTATTGATTTGAAAGGAAAAAATGGAAATCGCAATAATAAAGTATCAGACGGTTTTTACATTGGAGTGGGTGCGAGTTTCTAACATATTTTAAATTAGGGTTATCCGCACCATTAAAGGTGCGGATAATTTTATTTACCCCACTTCTGGCAGTATACCAGTGACAATCCCAATCTGAATGGCAATTACAGTAAGGCCACAAAGAAAAACCAATATCAATGCGGGGTTGCCACCTTTGACACGATATCCACCCTGATTTTCTTCACGGCTGCGCCAAACCAACAGGCAAGGAAGCAACAGAGCCAGAATAGACAGAGCAACAGCAGCGAATGTCAGCGCCATAACAAAGTTAGGGTAAAACAGGGCGCAAAGCATGGGGGGAATAAAAGTCATCAAACCAGTTTGCAAACGTCCTTTGGCGTGGTTACGGCGTTTTAGCAGATCAGCAAGATAATCAAACAAACCGAGTGAAACCCCAAGGAATGATGTTGCCAGTGCAAGGTCGGCAAACAGGTGGACAGCAAGTTCTACTTTTGGTGAGGCAACAACTTCTCTGACTGCTTGCAATAAGCCGTTTAAACCAGATTGTTGTGCAAGAATACCGACAAAGGTGTTGGAGGAAATGGCTCCAAGAGTAACCAATTGCCACAGGATGTAAGCGCCTAACGGGATAGCACTACCGATGATAAATATCTTCCGGAGCTTATTTGTATCTCCTTTCATATAGGAAACAATACTTGGCACACTTCCGTGAAATCCGAACGAAGTAAAAATCACCGGAATAGCAGATAGTACAAGACCTTTTTCTATTGGCATGGATATTAAGTTGATTTTATCAACATGAGGCATCATTACACCTAGTACAACTAGCAGAAAAATGATTTTGGCGGTAAACAGTAGGCGATTAATTAAATCAACAGATTGCGTGCTGATACAGACTACACCTCCGGCAACTATCGTAAACACGATGATCCCGGTAGAGACAGTAATTGTTTTATCCATCCAGGCGGAAAGGCTGACAGCCAACAATTCACCTGCGCCACTGATATAGGCTGTTGTCAGGGCATACATCAGAAATAGCATACTGAAACTTGTTAACGCCTGTCCGCCGATCCCCAAATAGCGTTTGGCAATGGTGCCTAAGCCTGTATTGAATTGATTATGTTGATAAACTTCTACCAGCAGAAGTGCAGTGTAACTCATCAATGCCCATAAAGTGATTAACATGGCGAGTGTTGTTCCAAAACCTACACCTGCCGCAGCCAATGGCATTGCTAGCATCCCAGCTCCAATCGTCGTCCCGGCGACGATAAAAATACTGCCAATAGTACGATTCTTCACGTGATCCTCGTCTCTGAATATGTTGGAAAAATAGTTATAAGACAGGCAGGGTAAAGGATTGATTTATGGCTGTCAAACTTATAGTACACAAGATGTAAATAAATAATTACACTTTATGCCAGTGGAAAGAAAACAGTGAAAATGGATAATTTCTTATCGTTATTTGTGGGAGCATGATTTGGATGGAAAAGGGTAGTATTTTGGCGGAAAGATGAATTTCAAAGGTAGTTATTATCTTAACTTGTCATAATCGGGTTGCTACTGCTTTATATATCTGCTCGATAGTTCATCCTTGTTGCTAAAATAATTAGCTCTGGGATCCCTGTGTTTTTAGCCTTATGTTTGCATTTCGTCAGTGTTCGGTTGAAAAATTGAACCTGATAAAGAAATTAGAAAAAACAAAAAAGAAAAAACCCGTTATCCTGAGATAACGGGTTATTCTTATATGGTGCCGGCTACCGGAGTCGAACTGGTGACCTACTGATTACAAGTCAGTAAGTTTAACTTTAATATATTGATTTAATTGAACATCATCACTCTATAATTCACTGTTGTGACATGTAAATACCTGATAATGGCACAATATTGACATATGGTGTGCCACAAAAATGACACACGACTCGGATACGATAATAGGGCAAGGAAGAGATAGATAACGCTTCTCTGATTCGGCCTGTTGCTGTAGCTCCTCCGGTGTCGGCGGGGGGGTATTAACCAGCTTCGGGTATCCGTCTTTACCTGGTGCCCACCGTTTTCCGGCAGGGGCATTGATAAAACTTAGGTACTCTTCCTCACTGATTTCAACCCCATCGTCCGGCCACGAACCCGCATCAATATAACGTTGCTTAAAATCAACAGGGTAAAATGAGTTCGTTGTTGTGCTATAAACATATTCCAATGGCATTTAACACCCCACGACATAAATCATTGGTTGGTATTCGCGTCCGTGCCCTCTGCTATCCACTATCTGTAACGCAATGGTAACCGACGACTGGTCCCATCTGATAACTTGCCAAAATCCGTCAGCGAAATGATCAAGTCCACTGATTTTAGTCGACACTTGAACATTCAAAATGCGTGTTGGAAACTGTATGGGTAATGCAACCCGCATTGAACCTTCACCTGTTGCGGGATCTCCCGTTATCCATGCCGTTATGACCCCCGTATTGGGATTTTTAATCCAGCCTGCGGAATTCAACGAGACAGAATCACTCACCACTTGCGAAAACCATCCCTGCCATGTATGCCCCTTATCCCACGATTGCCGAACAGCGACTTCCCCGGCGTGTGATGTATAACGCTGGGTAATGATTGAATGATCACCCTGCACTTCCAGTATACCGAAGTTATACAATCCAACAGGAAAATCGGGAACCTCGTCAACACGTGGAATATTTACGATTGCGAATCCCGTTGATGAAAAATGCTGAAAATGATGTTCACTATTCACGACTCCCAATGCATTAACACTGACGGCAGAGACATCATGTGCCATTAATTGGATATCTGCGGTCAAGGATTTTCCATTAATTTTCCGGCTATTGGGCACCGCGTTGCGTGCCAGTTCGACGGTTTTTTCTAAACCGAGGTTGTTCACAAACGCCACTTTATCCTGAATATCCGCGCCGTTCTGGACTTTAGACAAACGCATATCCGCATTGTCATTCGCCTTGCTTGCTAAGTCGAATACGGTCTTCACTGCCTTTGGTGTTGCAGCCTGCGATTCATTGGGGCTGTCAGTTGCATTACTGAGTTGAACAATACCTTTTTGGGTGACCGAGGCGTCGTTTATATGAACCGTTGAAGCCATGTCGTAAACCGCTTTGACTGCCTTAGATGTCGCAGCTATGTTTTCTGCGTTACTGTCTATCGCATTACTCAGCTTTGTTATACCTGCCGTGTTCAATGACGCCGCGGGTACAGAGGATTCTACTGTTGTCTGTAACGCACTCATTAATCCCGCTTGCAAGTTTTTCAAGTTACCGTCATCTAACACATCCTTACCTGTGGTTTCTGCAATAAACTGTGCCACTACCGTAGCTATAGCGCTTGCCTGCCGCCACACTTTGTTAAGTTCCTGTGACTTCGCAACCCCGGAACCGAACCCATTAGTGCGTGCAGCCAGCCTTGCATATTCCGCATTGGAAAGTACATTCGCGCCGTCTGCTATCCCGAACGGCAGAAACTCATTCTTTACCATGGTTTCCTCATAGTGTTATCGCCCGTTGACTGTGGGCGTCACGTGAATTGAAAGAAAAAGATTTTGTTGAAGATAAAAAACGAAATGGAGGAAAGGTCAGTTTCGTGCTTATTTTGGCGGTTCGGGCCATGCGATATCGGGGGCAGTGGAACAGTCTACCCGGTTGAGCAGGACACGGTATTTTTTCCATATTCTGAGCTTTGTAACTTCTTCCTCTGTTTGCATCTCTAAATCAACCGCATCTTGAAGCGGCGCTATCTTTGTAGTTGCTTCCGCAATGCGTGTTTGTTTTTTGCTTTCCGCTTGTGCGATTAATTGCTCATGCGAGGGAGGCGGAATATCCGCCCACTCAGGCAACCCTTTTTTGTTGGCTACTCTCACTTTTCCATCATTGCTTCTTGAAAACTCAAGAAAAACATCCTCACCGACCACCTTTGCATCATCCGGACCCTGCATCAATATAATTCTGTTCCATAAAGACAGGGTAAAAAGAATTGGTTTTTGCACTATAATAGTAATCCATGATTAGTATCCTATCGCTATAATCTGGGGGGCGCAAAGGCCTTGTTCGCCTGTACCGAACCATTGCGGAAACAGGGTGACGCTAAAGTTCGTTGTACTTACCGTTTGAAACATGGTGTCTGAATGTATGTTGCCATTGCCGACGGTGCTGACAGTTGCTATCAGAAGCCGATTTGGAAAAGGAATGGGTAACGGCAGCGTAAAAGGCCCTTTCGCCTCCGTTTCACCGTACCTATCCCCATTTACCCACTGGATGATGAGTCCGGTATCACCACATTTCCACCATCCTGATGCTGGCGTACCCGCGGTATTTTTCCTCCCCACTAGCGGAACCCATTCCCACCATGTATGCCCATTATCCCACGATTGCCGCATTGCTACTTGTCCGTGATGTGACGAGTAACGCTGGGAAATAACGATACCTCCATTCTGCGTTTCCAGGATACCGTGTCCGTACAAATAACCCGAAGAAATTAGGGGGAAATCTGAAACAGAAGATGTATCGGGAACCTCTACTTTATAGAAGCCGCTGGATAAGCAATCCTGAAAACGGCCGCCATTACCTATTGTGCCCAGCGCATTAACACTGACGGCAGAGACATCACGTGCCATTAATTGGATATCTGTGGTCAAGGATTTTCCATTAATTTTCCGGCTATTGGGCACGGCATCACTGGCCTGATTGACCGTATCCCGTAAGCCCAGATTATCCACAAACGCCCCCTTATCCGGGATATCCGCCCCGTTCTGCGCTTTGTCGAGGCGGCGGTTGGCGTTGTCGTTGGCATTAACCGCATTTTGATTTGCGGTGTTGGCATTGGTGAGCGCATTTTCGGCTTCTTTCAATGCCTGATTTGCAGTAGCAGAGACCTGCCGTACCGCTTTCGGTGTCGCCGCCATATTCTCTGCATGGCTATCTGTGGCATTACTCAACTTCGTAATGCCGGCTGTGGTAAGTGATGCAGCGGGGACATTAGCGTTAACCGTTTCCCTTATCGCATCGAGTAACCCGGCCTGTAGCGTCTGTAAGTTGCCATCGTCTAACACGTCTTTACCTGTCGTTTCCACAATAAACTGTGCGACAGTGGCTGCAATGACGGACGCCTGCCGCCAGACCTTATTCAGTTCCTGTGATTTCGCTACACCCGAATTGAATCCGTTAGTACGGGAAGCCAGTTTGCTGTACTCGTCGTTGGTTAAGACGTTTGCCCCGTCTGCAATGCCAAAAGGCAGAAATTCGTTTTTTGCCATAGTGTCCTCATAATCTGACGGCCCATCCGCCGGTATCAAAACCCGCGATCACGTCATGTTGAATGTCAAAGCCAAACAGCCCACAATGGGCTGAATTAATGTAATTATTTACGCGTACCGCTTCCGGCTTGATATTCAGGTAGCCTTGCCGGATAACGGCTTTAATAACTTCCGGAATAACACCCCCGGTCATAAACACATCCATTGTCATATTCTGGTTATCCACGAAAAACAACGTGGTCTTGCTGTCCGGTAATATCCGCTGATAGATGCTTTCCAGCATTTCACCGGAACCGTCCCAGTGATTGGCTTCAATTTTCACCCGCAGCAAGGTGCGGTAAGTTTCATCATCCAGTTCAGTAAAACCGCTGTCACTGTCATATTTTCGTTTCCAGCTTCCCTGATCGAACCCCACTGCCTCGGTATCCAGCGAAAAATACACACCGACAATCGGGGTCTTCACATAACGCGACAGACCTATCCATTCCCCGACTGCATCCAGTTGTACACCGACAGCCTTGTCCAGCGAGAACGCTTCGTTAAGTTGCAGGGTGGACTGGGTAATGTCTGACATTAAACGGGTGATGAGATTAACGTGGGCGACGAATTTAGGTGAATCGCGGTGTTGCGGGGTGATGAGTTTTAAGTAATCTCTCATGTTATCACCAGTTTGATACTTTCCGGTCGGCAGGTCACGGCCTCATTGAAACGGGTTTTCAGGTTACCGGTGACCGCGCTTTCCGCCGTGCGCCCGATTTTGATGTCTGTAATATCGTAGGTCTTGCCTTCTTCATCACCGGATAAGTTAGCCGGCGTAAACAACCTGGTCAGATAAACACTGTCCCCGATATGTATCGCGTTAATGTGATCGGCTACGGCTGTTTTAATCCGGTCACCGACCAGTGTGGTGTAACCGTCAAAAGGTATAAGATGAATTTCAATAAAAACAGCCACGTCTGCCGGACGGGAAAAGCGTATCGGGTGGGGGATTTGGTGGCGGTCAGCCACTTTAATCACCGTATCCCCGAACGTGCCACCGCCTGGCGTTTTCTTCAGGGCTATAGTCCTGGCAATCGTCGTCGCATCCCCCCCATCCACAATGAGCGCGATAGCGTGGCCGGGTATGCCGTACTCATTAGTCTGCCCGGTGTCATTTTCAAAACCCCTTAAGCGGGAAACACCGGGTATCAGGCTAATCGCCCCTAACATCCCATCCAGTACGGTACGCGAGGGCAGCGCCACCGATTTACGCTGACGTATTCGCAAGTCTGCATCGGTTTCAATGGTGCGGCCAGGTGTCGCCACGGAATGGTTGGTTACTTTCTGCCAGCCTCGTGTGGGCGTCCCTATCTCAGCAATATCCCCAATGGCGGCAGTAATTGATCCCTGAGTTTGACAGGTCGCGGTGACCGTCACGGTGCCGTGGGTGCCGACAGTGACTATATCCGGCAGTCGCCATGAATACCCCTGCACATCGCGTACCATACCATTTTTGATGACCGTACCGACCTGACCGATAAGTTCCACATCACAGGTTGACCGGGTTGAACTGTGCCGCGACATACCATTAATGGCGACATTGTTTGAGAGTGCCGCACCTGTCGCTGTTGAGGGACTGAACGAATTATAAGTGGCAATAACCGTATTGTTTGCATCATGGATAGCCTGCGCGTAAATTGCCAGCATCTGCCCGTCTTTACTGTCCGGATCAAGGTACGCATCCTCACCGTAAATCTGGCGAAAATAGCCTGTCAGCCGTTCTAATATGGCCGGGTAATCAGGCGCAGTGATGCCGCTCGCGGTAATTCTGGCCGCAAGCCCTAACGTATCGAAATTAAGCATAAGTTACCGCTCGCTGGTGACTGTGGTTCTGCCGTAACGGGTGTTAAGCGTGGCTGTAAGAGTGATTTTCCGGGTAGTGGGGTGACGCAGGGCCTCCAGAGTGATAATTTCTGTCACGCCCTCAGTACCCAGAATACGCTCCTGAAGCGCCAGTGCACTGGTGTAATTTTTCGCTAACACGGCCTCCCGGTAAGGTGTGCCTTCTTCCACATCCAAAAACCAGTCCCCGCGCCATAAATTCAGCCGGGTTTTAACGGCCTGTGCGACGGCTTCCGGGGAATCAATCAGAAACGTGTTATCGCCCTGACCGAAGCTGTAATCGCCGTCTATATCTTCCCGCCGATATCGCATTATTGCGGCCCTCCTGTGGTGTCACCGCCTGATTTAACGCCGCCGTGCGTGTGGCTCATCAGGCTGATACCGCCTGCGGTAACATCGTTTCTGACTTTTACCGGGCCATTCATCGTCGCTTCACCCCCATTAGATCCCATGCCTTGTGACAGATTGCCGTTAATGATCACATTGCCATTTAACACAATGGTCGGTGAAGTGATCTCCGTGCCTTTGTTAGCGGTGGCGGTCAGTTTGCCGGGGGTTTTGACCGTGATGTTATGGTTATCAGGGTTCAGTTCAATAAATGCCGCGCCATCATCCGTACGCAATTGAGCAGACTGAGTACTGATATTACTGATTCTCTGCGCCTGAGACTGCGGGCCAACAATGGCAAAGCCATCAGATAAGTGATGCTGGCGCGGGTCTACGGGTTCCTGTATCCCGCCGTTCTGCCACCAGTAATCAATGCAGCGGTCCGCAAACACCACCAGGCACTCATCACCCGGCTTAATTGGAAATGTCAGCGTCACCCCGCCACCGCGAGGAAAGATTACCGGGACATCCACCAGCAACGGTAATGCCACTGACTCGGTATTTCCTTCACTGTCAGTCACTTTCCAGCGTATCGCGGGTTGTGCTGTCACGGTCACGGCATCGGGATCGAATGACTGGATAATGCAGGGAATAGAGACATATAACCCTGAACTGACCGACTCTTGCATCAGTAAGAACGGCGTCTCAGGGTGATTCATACGTTCAAAATGAGTGATCATTATCGGGTATCCGTAGCTAGTGCTGCCTGAGTCATAAGTGTTTGGTCTGATTTAGCGACGCAAATTAAATCCATGTAGTACGCCTTCTCGCGGGTATCGCCGAAGTAGCTGACGTTTATCACGACATAATCGCCATCAGTATCAAAGGCGGCGGGGATCTCGTTAGGGGCGTTACTCGATGCGATAGCACCCGTAGACTTCCCTGTTTCATTAATCGAATTATTATCCAGCCGGATTAAAGTACCGGGGCGGATTTTCGGGTTAATCAGGCATTTCACATTGATGCCTGCACCAATCGTCTGTTCGGGCATCCCGATTAGCCCGGTATTGTGATTCAACACCACCGCCTCGGTGAGATAGACTCTCTTCGGGATAACGTGACACTGACCGTCCTCATAACGCCATTCGGCATTATTCTGTTTGGCGAAAATATTCATTTCGTCGCGGTGCATACCGAAAATAACCTTACCCCGTGGCGCTACGTTCAACTGAAATTCCGGGCGCATCCCAAACGTAATGCCGTACTTTTCAATATCCCGCATCAATAGCCTGTCTATATCCTGCTGCGTATAACCCGCCGATATGGTGATATTAACCGTCGCATTATTGTATGCCTGATCGCCATCCCCGGCCTGTATCACTACATAGGTATCGGTCGGGCTGTCACGTCCGGTATAGGTGTACTGGATTTGCCCGGAAAATATCTGACCTGAGTTGTCTTTGTACCCGGCTGAGAACTGAATAATCTTGTACTCGTTCTTGCGGATCTTGTTGCGTGTTTCATCGTTCAGGTTATAGATTTTGAAGATACCGGTTGCCGGGTAGGCAAAAGAGGGGCGGGTAATATTGAATTTAATTTTCAGTTCCGAGAGGTCAAGGCCTTCCCCTTTCTCATCCGCCACAATCAGCTTGCACTCGCGAATCCATTGTTTTGACATAGTGACTCCGTATATAAAGAAAAGCCCCATCACGGGGCTTTCTCTTGGTTGCTCTCTTTCTTTACCACTACAACAAACGCATGGATCAGCGCGACTATAAAAAGCAAAGAGCCATACACCCACCAGATGAAAAAACTTCGCCCTCTGGAGTTAGCTAGCGCCGCTGGAATGAGACCGAGCAAAGCTAGCATTAAGATGTCCGCGAGAGAAAAACCTGTCATATATCAATCATCCTTCTTAGCACTGCCAGTTATCATACTTACTGCACGAGCGATGCAATACGGAACTACAGCACATGCAACCGCAACGGCAGCGCCCGCAGCTTCTTGCGGGGCACTTTCAGCCACGGTTAATGCTGGTATCAACCCTATCATTGCACCCGCAACCGAACAAATAATTACCGCAAGCCATAATATACGCATTCTTGATATTCCATTTATAGTTACTGATTTATGAAGTATAGCTTGTCGTTTTTACCTAACTCTTCCCTGTTTGTCTCATTTTTTGGATTATCACTGTAAAAAATTAATGAACCGTTAAAACCTAAATAGCGGTGCTGTTCCAGAATATCCACGCCGAAAACTAGCGGCAACCCTGATACAATCGGCTCGCTATTTGGGTGCATGATGTCCAACACCCATCCGGCACAATTCCGCCACTGTAACCGCATTCGGTAACTGATACCGCCTAGCTGGATATCGAATTGTTGATTTTCAGTGTGTAAAGGTATCTCAACAAGATTCATTGGCTTCCTCCCAACCAGTCGCCCAGTTTTTCGAACTTATCTTTGAACCATTGTCCGCCACCGCCTGTACTTTTATCTAACTTAACTGCCAGACTCTCTTTCTGTTTTGGTACGACTGGTGTCTTGGTTCCTTTATCAGCAACAGGGCCAGTCTCCAGTGGCGCTTTCATTCGCTCCGGTGGTACTGTAACCCCTTTGACCGTTTTCGTTTCAACAATAATCACTTCACGCAGGGTCAAAGTGACCATCAGGACGTTTTCAGAAGTTTTATCCGTAGTCACTTCTATGGCACGGATCAGCATATTTTTATACTGGCGCTTCCCTGTGGTGACGTTGAACGGCTGCTTTGAGGCTTTCAATGCTAGTAACTGCTGATAGACGGCTTTGGGGCTTGAACCAAGTGAACCACTTTCACCCAGATCAAATATGTCAATCAGCGAGCCGCCACCCGCAAAGCCCAGTTCCATTGTTACCTCTGACGGCTTGTCATACGCATGATCACTGATAGCGGCTCCTCGTTGTACCGGGTGCTCGGTAATTTCAGCAGTATCCTGGTGCTTTTCTGAAATCACCACACTGGGAACTATCATTCCAATTTTTCTCGTCCCCTGAGAAAATAACATTGATAAAATATCCATCAGCCCACCTTCGTTTGCAGATTGCGTACCAGTATGGCGTTACTGCGCTGTACCGTTTCGCCCGTTAACGCCGCCGCTTCATACGGTGACTGAACCCCGGTGACATGAATATTGTAAGTGGGGGCAATCGTTGTTTGGTTCTGTGCCAGTGATTGTGCCGCCCGCAGATATTCCGGTGTATAACTGCTATGACTCAGCATATTCTGGATATTAGGCATGGCGTTCTCAAACATGCTCAGATCGAAATCAATCCCTTTATTACCGGGTTTAGGTGCTCTTGCCATGTGACCTTTAACGCGAGGAAGGTAGTTCCGAGTTTCTTCCGGTAGGTTACTGATACCATACTTAAGAACCTTTCCTATACCCCAGTTATACGCAGCCAGCATTCCATCTACACTACCCGTCTGCTTAAATAACTGACTAAGATACCGAGCCGCAGCTTCTGCTGATTTATACGGATCAAAAACATCATTACCTATTAACCCTTGTTCTTTGGCTGTATCAGGCATAAACTGGAACATCCCCTGAGCTTGCTTGCCAGACCTTGTAACCTTACCAATCGCGTTAGGGTTTCCCGACGATTCAGTCATAGCGATACCATGTAACAGACCGGGTTTATGACCATATTTCTTTTCTAGCATAGCAAAATAGCCGGACATTGATTCGAGCAGTGGCTTTCCCTTCAGCGATGTTTTCTTATCATCTTTTCCTTTGCCTGAAGCAAATTGCTCATCAAGAATTTTATTGGCTTCATCTAGTGTGAGTTCTTTGCTCTGAACTTTGAGTCGTAGTTGGTCTAGGTATGGATCCCCTGTTGGGATATCTATGGTTGTATCCGTGAAGCGATATCCCTTATGTTGATTGGCCCATTTATTCTCTACACCTAATGCCTGTCCAACATCACCTACTGTTCGCTTAATACCTTTAGTGGCAGAATTCAAAGAAGATTCGGCGCTGGCTTTTATATTGTCCCAATCCGAAACCACATACGCGCCATAAGCTAACAAACCTGCTCTTCGTAACAACTTGGTTAAACCGCTTGAACTTACTGCTTTGGTTACTTTCCCTAACGTACCTAATATACTGGTTAACCATTTACCAGCGAAGAATATCGCAAATCCCCAAAAGATATTTTCCCATCCGCCGACCGAATCCTTAATCTCTAACAGCCAGTCTTTAATTTGCTTAATACCTTCCTCTAGCTGCTTAAGCGTACCTTCCCATTTACTCCAGTCAATCAGGCTTTTACCGCCTTCTTGCCATGTTTTGTAGTCGTCATAGAGTAAGAATAAAGCAGCTAATAACGCGGTAATAATACCGATAGGCGAGAATAGGAATTTCTGGTTCAACGCCCACCAAGCAACAGCGATTGCGCCAAAGACTTTAATCAGGTCTTTACTGCCATCGTCTAATCTTTGCCACCAATTGATAATATCCTGTATGCCTTGCACACCCCGGTAGACCATTTGCCCCAGCACTTCGGACATGGCGAGGATGGCTTTCGTTACGGACATAATGACTTTTTCAATAGTGGGCCATTTATCCAATATGAGTTTGGTGAGCTTTTCTATGCTGGGCGTTAAGACTCTCGACAGTTCCCCGCCGATTTTATCCTTACCTGTACCAATGACCGTTTTTAGCTTGTAAAACTCAGTCATAAAGGCGTTGGCATGTTTCGCGGCGGAAGTAGGGTTATAGCCCATCGTGCGCATGATTTGACGGTAGTCAGCCGCATAGCCACCCATACCACGGCGCATAGCAAGCATGGTATTTTCATCAATACCGAGCATATTCGCGTACTGATTGGCCCGGTAGTTTGGCATCCCTGATAAGCGCTCCCCCACCAGCGCGACTAACGAAGCCGTATCCCTGAGCTGTCCGTTGGTATCACGGGTCTGGATACCCATATTACGCAGGAAGCCTTCACCGCCCGGATTGTTACGTAAGAACCGGGCTACATTCTCCAGAGAAGCGTTCAGCCCCTCGACCGTCCCCCCTGCCTGTGTCACGGCATAACCTAACGTCTTGATTTGTTCCGCTGCACCGCCTGTGCGTTGTGCCTGCCAGTAAAGCTTATCCAGATTGGCCGCCACCTGCGCCGTAAAGCCCACGACTGCCAGTGCCGCACTTTCCACGGCAGCACCCAGTTTTAAAGCATTGGCGGTAACCCCGGACAGCACCGCACTGAATTTTTTTGAGTCAGATTCTTTGACATCAAAACCGAGTGAGATCAAAAATTCTTTAATCACTTCTGCGTTAGTGTTGCTCATCTCTCCACCGTGCTATCAGGGCCTCATTTTCAGCGTCTACATCCAGCGCATCATTCATCAGGGCGATATCGGCCAGATCGATATCCCCGTTCTTTAATGACTGAAAAGTACACATACCGTGGCGAACCGGACGCATCAGGTAATAGCGTCCGTCAGGAAGGGTTTCTAAATCGAGACTGGGTTGTCCGGGAATGACGCTTCGCTCTCTGGCAGAACGGGAAAAAAATTCCCCAGTGCATCCTTAATCACCTGACCGACGATTCGCAGTAATTCCATGCCGTTGATGTCATCAAACATCAGTTGCCCGCCTGCATAGACGGCTGACCAGACACCCCCGGCTTCCCGGCTCACGACCGAGAGACAGATATCGTTAATCTCATAGCGGGACTCTTTCCCCAGTGAGCGGATACCCCCCACCAGCGGCGTGATCAGATCGGCCATATCCTCCAGCGAGAAGATGGGTTTGCCGTCTTCATCCACACCGGAAGGTTTCAGGTTTTCCCAGATGCCTTTTAGTGCCGGCACCACCGGGATTAATGCCACCGCTAAATCCTGTTGCTGAAAGGCGTTTAGTTTACCCGCGCGGTATTTTTTACCGCTGATTTCGAATTCCATATTATCCCCTGTTAAAATGTACCCAAGATGGTATCGATTTTGCCGCAGTCAAATACCCAACTGTGCGTGTTACCGACTTTGGCGTTGGAAATATCCGGTATTTTCTGGAACGCAACAGAACGTGCGGCGATGGTGTCCCCAGAGACTTTGTTACGAATCAGTATCGCGTTATTGCCCCATGTGGCTGACGAGAACTGCTGCGCGTTATACATCATCATCAGTCTGGCATTGGCGGGTGATGTTTTCAGTAAGGTTACGGTAATCGTGCCCCCTTTGCCTGCATGTAAAGAGTGCATCACTTCACCGTCTGCACCAATGGTCATGGTGTTTTTGGCTTCAATCATCGCCACCACGATCCCCTCTTCTGAGGTCGCCGCACCATTCCCCAGATCGACCGAACCCCCGACTCCGGTTATCGTGGCGGACACGTCGATAAATGAATAAGTATTCGCCATGTTATTACCTGTTTACGTTAATAATGACATCAGCGAAGTGCACCGCACCCGCCAGTTTGATAGCGCATTGAATCACCGGGGCTTTACGTTTTTCGCGTTCGGCCTGTACCTGTTCCGCAATTGGCTGCGCGTAGGTGTAATAGCCTTTGGTCAGCATCTCGCCGCGATTCAGTGCCCCGAAGCTGTCGCCGCCCCAGACCCCCGGCGCAATCAGACCGTTAGTGACTCCCTGCGACAAAGATTGTTCGACGTTCACCAGCAGTTGGGTCACGCCCTCATCGGTCTGGGGAATTTTGGTGGTACTGGTGTACATCAGGTTATACAGGTTGGTCTGGACATAGTTTTGTAACCAGTCCAGCCCGTGACGCTCGTCAATGAACGTGCCATTTGCCATCACCCCCTCCTGCACAATCGCGGTGTCGTTGTTGTAATGGACAAAGACGTTACCGTTTTTGGTTTTCAGTGCATTGGCCTGTGTTGCTGTCAGCAGTTCAGCCCGGATCGCCGGTTCCTGTTTAAATTTTAGGGTGATAGTGGTGTTATTGCCCTGAAAGTTGACCGTAAACAGGCGGCCAAACAGAGACGCAATAGCATAAGGCTGTGAAGAGTATTGCCAGAGAGTACGGCTCAGGAAAGCGCCCTTAAGCTGAGAGCCTATGTCCGTATCCACATCCGTATCCAGTACATCGGTTTTGGTGACCGTGTGGCCGTAAATACGGGCAACCGAAGCTGACTCAATATAACGCCCCACCTTCATCACATCGCTGTCAGACAGGGTATTGTCGGCAATCACCAGTCCGTACCAGGCGCTTGAGGTTTCACCCAGAATTTTGACGGCGTGTTCAATGGGTTCCGGGTTGGTCGGGTCAATCGCTGTCGCGCCAGAATCGGCATCCAGTTTCAGCAGATCACCGATATAAGCGCCACTGTCAGCACGGGTGACATAACCCAGTCTGCCCGACATTTGCAGTGAAACAGTGAAACGAGACGATATGCTGTCCCAGCGCACGGTAGCGTTTTTCAGCTTCTCGGCTACGCGTTCAGCGACGCCATGCAAATTGGTTTCTTTGCTGAAATCAATGCCGGTGATCGTGGTGTCTTTGCCGTCAATGACCAGTCTGAATGAACCGTCAGTCATCACCGTAAAGCGGCTCATTTCTTGTTCAGTCCGGTTGAGTACCGCACCGCGTAAAGCCGCCAGTACCTGTTCTTTCGCCCATCGCCCGATATACAAATCGACGGGTTGCGGTGACTGAGAATAATACAGTGTGGCCGCCTGATACTCTGGGGTATCCATGCCGAAATCGGCGCCCACCCCTTCGATATCGGTGTAGTAACGCAGCCGTTCGTGAGCGTTAATCACGTCACTGGATCCGACAATCAACAGCGAACCAAAATTCCGGCCCGATGCTGCACGGGGTGCCATGTTAATTTTGACATTAACAATGCTGGTAATGGGTAAGCCCTGCATAGGGGTTAATCTCCAAAGAATTTCACGGGTGTTTCCACCAGCGATTTGATGCTATATTCGCGCACGATTTTTCGGCGTAACGTCACGGTTACGTCATAACGGCGCTGCCATTGGTTGTTGATAAGCTCAGGTGCGGGCTGTATCCGTCCGCAATGCTGAAAGGTCAGCCCTGTCCGCGATAACTCATCATTGTTCTGGGTGATAAACAGGCCATCGCGGAACTGGGTCGCAATACGCTGTCCCGAAGGACCATAAAAACAACACAGGATACTGAGGGTTTCGTGTGACCATTGCTCGTGATGCTGATCGCTCAACTGAATGGCGGCGGGATTGGCTTCTTCCCGGATAGTCATAATGCCAAACGCACACCAGCTACTGCCTGCCGGGGGAATTTGCGGCTGTGGGTCAGTCCAGCGCGGGAATACCGTTTTAGCAGGTAATCCTGATACCGCCCGTATCCAGCGGCTGAGCACCCGCTCCAGTGCCTCATCATAATCTGGTGACGCACTGACAGGGGTCAAATACCCCGGCGTGTTACTGACGTTGCTCAACAGGTATCCCTCCGTCAAAATTCATGAGCTCACAATGAGCTTGAACAAAGCCCGATCCATACGCGGTGTAGGGGTCAACGAACGTCACCCGGTATTGCCGGCCCTGATAGGTGACGATATCGGCATCCAGTCCGGGTTGCCCCTGTGTCAGGCGAAATTGCGTCACAATCAGAATAGCCCCGCTAATCGTCTGCCCGGCTTCCATGCGGCGAGCCTCCAGCGCCCGATCGACTGTCACTACCCCCGCAAAGGGAATAGCCTGTGCGGTATTGGTGGTAATTCCGTCATCATCTGTGGTCTGGGTATTCCGGTGACACACCAGCGAGGTATCGACAAAATCCGGATCAAGCAGGATATCGCTTACATCAAGGAATGGCATTATTCCCCCTTATTTCTGATTACATAGGTGATGGATTTCAGTAAGCTGCCAGTGTCATAGAGCGGCTTCTCACCGGGCATATCTTTTGCTTTGCGGCGTTGCAAAGTGGCCTCAGAGAGAGGGTGCAGCCGATCACCGTCGCTGATAACCTTCTTTGCCCCATTGGAGGCCACCATACCCGCCCGTTCCATTTCCCGCTGTGCCGCCTCAAACTTCCCGATAATGCCGTGTTCTGCCGCCGCTTTAAGATGCTCAGTGATTACAGATTGTGTATCCTCAATGCCCATTTCCAGAAAGGGCCTCGGCGGTAAGGTCACGGTCTTGCCGCCTAGCTTGACCGTGCCGCCTGTCGATTGCAGATAACCAATTTCAGCGTTATTGATTACCTCTCCCTTGCCCCGCTCTGAACGATTGGACGGGATACCCACCAGCACATCCATCTTGCTCAGTTGATTTAAGGCGGATAACACCGCGGCGGCATTGTCCTTTGTGATTTTGAGTCCGCTCATAACAGTTGCCTCCCGCCTGCCCCGAACATTGACCACCACCAATAGAATTCACGCCCGTAAGCGGTGTTATTCCAGAACCCGGCATCAGGGTTAATGACCCCCGATGTGTCATAACTTACTGAAACCTTATCGACGGATTTCGATGAGACGATGCCACCACCCGCACTGTTTACGCCGCCACCCATCGCTGAACGGGCAATAGCTTTACCTCGCAGCTCAACGTAATGAGCCGTGAAGAGTTCAGCTAAGTAAACAAACTGGTCGCCGTGCCTGTCTTGGTCTAGCAGGATGTCAGCCTGTCCGAGATAGAACTGAATAGCGGTATCGGGGTAACGAGTGGGATCGGTAAATTCAGGGAAGTCAGTACGGAATTGCTCAACTGTCGGCAGAAGACTGTTTTTTGCCATTGGTCTTCCCCTTCTTATCATCCTGCTTTTCAGTGTCATCCAACGAAGTAGCGTAATAAGAAAAGGCCCAATGCTGAATCACGTCATCGTCAAACGCATGAATGCCCGGCGATAACTCCACATCCTGACCACTTGGAAAACTCAGTGTGGCATGCTGTGTCACCATATATCGTTTCATAGGAACCTCAGTAAAGGCGGGAATACCCGCCATTTGTTACGCTACAGGGATATCCAGATAGGCGATGGTATTCGCATAAGGAACCTCAACCTGACCCAGTTTGCCGTAGTACGTGGTTAACTGATGCAGACCGCGATATTCCAATGGAGTACTCAGTAAAGGTACCATCGGGAAGCGGATATATTTCTCTTCCTGCGTATAGGCGATCATGCGGTTTGCGCCACCTGCGCCACGCTTGGAAGCCCACTTCATGGAAACAATCTCCAATGGGTTACCGTTTTCCTGAAACGCGATACAGTTAATTTTCACGTACTCCAGTACGGAAATGTTACCGGCTTCTGAGATTTTCATGCTTGCTAACAGACCGAACAACTCAGGGGCCAGACCAACTTTGCTGGGGCACAGTGCATACCCCGAAGCAACCCACGCATCCGTTAACAGCACGTTGAAATCAGCCACGATATCATCAGGCTTACTGTTCTTTGTCCATGCCGCCGCTGCCGCACGAGGCTTAACCTGCGTGAGATTCAACAGCCCTGTTACGCCTAAATCGGCATCCCCGATGTAAACCTGTTCATCCACGTCCATATTCCACTTAAGCAGCATGGCTTCGTATTTCTGTGAGTCGATAGGGCGACCGACCTGTTGCGCCGCTGCCAGCTCTGGCAATGTCCAGCCCAGCTCCATACCCCACAAGGTGAGTGGCTGCGGTGTTTTCTCAATGCTCAGACTGATGCCGGGTATCGCCGTGGAGTTCTTGCCAATCCAGTTTTTACCGTGCGGGTTAATTCCCCCGGTCGCGGCAAGGTCGGAGTTTGTGAAGGAACTGACTTCATCAGCAATGGATACATCACTGCGCAGTGGCATATCCCGCGTCCACTTGTAGGATACCAAAGGCAGATTCAGTGTCTGATCGAGGCGCTCCAACTCTCCAATCAGAAAGATACCCGCAGAATCTACGGTAGCTTTATCAATAGTAAACATAGTAATCCTTAGATGTTGTAGGCAATTTCAATCGTGCCAGTGGCATCACCCGGCCCCATGATTTGAGCCTTGGGTAATTCGGGGGTGTTGGTGGCGGTAGCATCCGGTGTTAAGACAAATGACCCTAGCGGACTGTCTTTTTGCTCACCTGCGACTCGGACATATACCTTGCCGCCTTTCTTGGCCTTTTCTGCCGAACCTTTCACAGTAACGGTCATATAACCGCGTTTCAGGATATCGCCGGTAATGCCAGATTTGACGCCCAGATATGCCATATCAGATTGTGATTGCACGGGGTAAGGGCGTACCAGAATGCCTGCAACTTGTTCTACGCTGTCCCCGTCTTCTAATGGGACGAACTTATCGCCGTGGTATTTCCCCACCAGCCCGTAATGAGCAAATACTTTTACTGTGTCGAGCAAAGCGGGTTCGGTGGTCAAATCGCGCAAACGGGTGACCGCACCGGGGATACCCATCGGCATCCGGGTTAAATATGCTGTTCCTGCCATTGTTGTTACCTTATCAGTTGCGTTTCCAGAATTCGGCGTACTTCTTATTCAGTTCAGCCGGTGTACTGTAACGTGCGGCGCTATCTCGCGTCGGGGTTAGGGGTTTGATGTGGTTTTTTGCCTTATTGACGGCAACTGCGCCATTGAAGACCGCATCAACCGTAGCTTTCGGCACCTTACTGTAATCTTGAATGCCGAATGATTTCATGTAGGCACTGTCGCCAGTGCGGATAGCATGGTTCAGCACCTGACGTTTCAGGCCCTTATCGCCTGTGGGTTTAAAGCCCGGACAGATGATTTCCGCATCCGCAATAATGTAACGACGGTAAGCGGCATCACCAGTGACTTTCCGGTCTTCCTCTTCGTCTTCATCCCCTGTTTGTTTATCAGGGTCATCAGTATTGCTATCGCCCGTTTTACTGCCCAAAGCCTCAACCTTAGCAATTAGCGCCTTGCCCCATTCCGGGATATCGTCATCGCCCGTGGCTTTCTCCGGCTCTTTCGGGGTATCGTCGGTAGTTGTCCGCTCAGCCGTGGGTAATGCTGTAGCCTGTGCGGGCGTATTCATATTGATAGTGACGCCCGGAATCGACGCCATGCCATCAGAGGGCAACTCCGGGGCGTTGTCAGCCAGTTGTGCCAATGTATTACTATCATTGGTTTTCAGGGCATTCACGACTTGCTTTAGCCAGTCTTTCATACTCGTTTTACCTTTCTTAGTGGTGGGGGCTGAATCCCCGATTGAACAACGGGAACCCGCACGCCCTTTATCAACAATAGCGAGGTGGTTTCCGGTGATATGATATTGTTTACCCTTGCCGGGTGAGATTTGTTTGTACTGGGCATCATAGCCACAACTGACCTCAGTGATACCTGCCTTGACTGCATCAATGGCTTCCTGACGTTTAATCAGGGCATCCGCTATCAGTAAATCCGCCTTATCGCCCGTACCTCGCCGGACGTTCTGGATATGACCATGGGCCAGTGCTGAGAAGTTGGACGGGTTGACGAACACAATATTTTTGTCTGCGTCCTCTGGGTGTCCCAGTGTGACCGCGACCCCCTCAAAAGAGGCCATCGTTGCCGGTGAGAACACTTCATCTTCGGTGCGGTAAACGGTGACCAGTCCATCAAAGCCCCCTTCAAGGCCGATTTCTTCCGGCAAATAGGTTTGTGCCCCTGTACGTGCAATGGGGACGTCCTTACAGAGCAGTGAGCCATCCGCCATCTCATAGCGGGTTTCGCCCAGTTGCGTAGTGAAAAAGTATTTCATGCTATGTTCTCGGTGCGGGTACGTGAACTTCCGGCCAGCATTTGCAGTTAGGCAAACAGCCCGCATGTCCTGTCATGCCGTCCAGCGTGGGCGGATCTTCCCATCGCACAAATTTATCGCGCATCTTCTTGTGTGATGGTCGGGTGCCTGCGCCTTCAATGCGCCACCAATACCCTTCGGAACCGATGGATAGCGCTCTTGCCTGCGTTAATGCGCCCGTGGCTCTGCCGATTTCGGTACGGGCGATCATGCGTGCCCGTCCGGCTGCTACCACGCCGGATTGCATAATCATCTGGTAGAGGGCGGCGGGTCGCTCACCATTGATCACCGCCTGAATGGCGCGAGTCTGAATATCCCTGACCCGTTCAGCCGCTTCCAGCGGTAACGACTTCATGAGTTGAATCTGACGATAGACAATATCCTGTGCCACCTGACCGATCGGGGTGTTGCCGACCACATCACGTAATCCTGCGGAAATGGCATTAGAAACTGAGCGCCATTGGTCCCACTCTTCCCTTTCGACCTGCAAGAACATCTTATTCCCGACTAAATACGCCCAGTCATCAAGGGCCTGTGAATACTCAATCAGACGCCCGATTATCTGGTCAGCGCTGGCCTGTGAACCATCGTAAGAGTCCTTGACCAGATTGTTTATCTGGCCGGCTATCGCCAACAGGCTGTTGTGATACTTCATTTCCGAGTGGCGGCGCTGTGCCGGTTTCAGATTCAAACTCCGCATACTGCGTTTTTGCTTCCTCGATATCCTCATCAGTGATTGATCCTCCTATGCCGATGATATCCGCCAGATTACGTAAATCTGACATGGCGGCATGTATCGGCAATATTTGTCTGTCCACCAGTGTACCGATGGCAGTAGCAACGTTGTTTGCCATTGTGGAGCGGTCAGTATCTGACATCTCCCACAGCTTGTTAAATTCGAAGGTGAAGTCATCCGGCAACGGTTCGCCAAACAGTGAACGGTGGGAAATATCCAGCAACCAGCGAAGAGGGCGACGCAATCTCCGCTCCTGCAAGGTATTCACCCGGCTGTAGTAGTTCTCCAAGTCGCCATCGCCGGTACTGAACCCAGACGGGGACTGTCCAAACAATCTCACTAATGGAATACCCGTTGCTCCAGAGACCTGTTCGGCAAAGCGCAGAATGACATCCGCAATACCTGCGAATGAATAGCTGTGAGTCTGGAATTCGTCCTCTTCATCCATGATGGTCATGCCTTCGATGGTCTGGAATTCCCGTATCATATCAATATGTCTCATCAGGCCATCTTCCAGTGTGCCGCCTGTGGCGAGGATTGTACGTAATCCCTTAATACTGTAGGTACGCAAGTGAGCCTTGTGTATCAACTGGGTTGTGCCTACCGTGGCAGTATCAAATGCTTGTATGCGCTCATAGATCCGTTCAACAACTGACATTCCCCAACCATTCTCGGTTCTCGCCTGTTGCCGAGGTAAGGTTTCCCCCTCCATACGAATGATGCGGGAGTAATGGATTTGCCACTGTGGTAGCCCTTGCTGGTCACCGATCACGGTATAAAACTTGGGCTTACCAAAATAAGGCCCGTACTCATCAATCAGGTCATTGTATGAAGGGGTTACTGTCCAGCGGTCGAGGCACATCACGCCTTTGAACTGGCCTTCCTTGATGGTTTCCAGGTTGAGCGGTGTTGCCATGTCCTGACCATCAATCATCAGCACCAGCAAGGCACCCCCGTAAAGCCGGGACCATTTCAGGGTGTTATTGAGTTCATCCCACAGACCGATATCTTCCCACAGGGTTTCAAGTTGCCCTTTGGCATCCGGTTTCATGCGGGAACTGATCGTAATCCCCTTGCGGGTCATATCATCCGCCATCGCATCCACCGCCGCCCCCACAAGAAAGGAACTGCGATAAGCAAACTCAATTTGTGTTCGGTTGCGGGAAACGTAGCCCGGTAAATAGGTTCCCCCGGTCTGAATGTTGGGGGTATAGCTCCCCAGTTTGGCAGTAAAGTTATTATACCCGTCAGCATTCCTAACGGGCTTTTGTGCGCCGTTACGGCGTTGTTTACGGGCCATCTCTACCTCATAGATAATTTGTTAAAAACCGGGCCTATTTAACATAATGGCACTTATGCGCACCGCCGATTTTCAACTCAAGCAAAATGTCATCTCAAGCAGGTAAAATCCTTACTCTTCTGCCTGATTTTAGGGTGATTATTTGTGACTGATTTGTTAACAAAATCCCGAAAACTATTTCGAGGGGATTTGGGGGTGAAAGGCTTATTTATCCCTGTTTTCCTATTGCAGCCCAAATACCTAAATCGCCCACACTGGTAATGTAACCATCCAGTGAATAGCGTACCGCATCCCAACAGTGGTTATGCTTATCCAATACCACTGGCAAGACTTCCCCCGTCAGACGATCAGTCTTGTAGGAATACAGCCTGGCTTCTTCCAGCATATGCTTACAGCGTGGGTGAATAATAATTTCCTCAAACCCTTTCAGATAGGTGATGCCATCCTCGACACTGCCGGGCCATTTCGTCGCGCCATCAATCACAAATCCCTGCCTCGACAGATAGCTGATCGTCTCCGGCCGGCTATTATCGCCGTGAATAGGCCACTTACGGGATAGTGGTATGGAGTCGTAGAACTGAGGCAACTCATCCAACTCCACTCCGACCCCGTAGGCCTCATATTCGATATACAGCTTGCGGTCGAGGATAAAGCACCGGATTAACGTACTGGGGTCGTTGGCAAAGCCGAAGTCAGCGCCAAAGAACAATCGGTCAGCCTGCTTCCACAGATCATCCGGGAATATGGCTTCACGGTACTTGCCAGAGAAGATAACCGCCTCACTAATGGATTTAGGCAACCCTAACCAAATATGCTCATAGGCTTCATAATCTACCCGCTTGCAGTACTCCATTTCATGCCGGAGTACATCGGGGAAGAATGAATTGTCGTTGTAATTCACCTTACGGATAATAACGCCACCATCAGGTGGATCGGACTCATGGCGCTTCATTAGCTGATAGGTCGGGTCTTCTTCTTCCCGTGGGTTATAGGATACCCACACTTCCGATTGACTGGCGCGCACGGTGGGACCGAGGATATCCCAACTGTCCTGAGAAACGGTCTGCGCTTCCTCCACCCAACAGATACGGATACCGTGCATCGATTTGATGCTGTTAATGTTGTTACGCAATCCCTTAAAGGTGAAGCGAGTGCCGTTCAGCCCTTCAATCTCATTATTCTTGACCCGGTAGAAATGGGATAAGCCGAGGCTGTATATCTCCGATTCCAGTAAGGCCAGTACCGAATCATTGATGGAGTTCTGGAACTCACGCGCACAGAGAATGGTCATGGGTTCAATCGCACCCAACAATACCAATGCGCGGGCAATCTCAACTGATTTACCCCCGCCACGACCGCCATAAGTCCAGCGCCAGCGTACCGAACCGACTGTTTGGTCATACAGTACACCCGGCACCCAGTCACTACTGAACGCATAGAGGACGCCACTGATTATTGTTGGGTTGTCACCTTTCCCGTGCGCAGTTTATCCATGTACGCAGCCCACGCATCAGGCGGGCAGTTTGCCGGGGTAACAATGCAGACCTTACCGTAACTCAATCCCGCCAGATCAACATTCACCTCAGTTTTGTTAGAAGACATGTCAATGCCAGTCAGTTGTGCAGCGTTCTTGATATTCGGTGCAACCTGTCCGAATTTTTTGGCGCCCAGCGCTGCTTTGGCTGATTTAAAAGAAAGGTCAGCAAGGTCTTTCGCTGTGAAGGACACTAGCAGCGCCGCTTCTTGTCTCAGATCCCGAATACGTCTGCGCACATCCGGTCTGCGCATCAGGACAGCGGCTTGCGCATCAGCCCGGTTAGGTGAATAACCTGCGCAAATGGCCGCCTCTTTCTGCGGCATACCCTGAACGATGTTATGCGCAAACTGTTCATGTTGTTGCTTCAAAACACTGTCGTTTTCTTGCGCTTCTTCCTGCGCAGCTTGCGTATGAGTATTTTGCGCAATATTGGAAGTCTTCTCTGCTTGCGCAGTTTTGCGCACTCCATTTTGCGCAGCGGGTTTTCTTATATATCTACGCGCAGTTGCATATTTTAGTCCCTGCGCTTCACACCACTCTTTAGGAGTGACGCCCGTTTTGGCATGTTCGGCGAGGAACTGGTTTTGTAATGCTCCCCAGTCCGGTTTAGCCATTGTCCTGTTCCTTACTCATTAACATGGAATAGCCCTCCGATAAGAGGGCTATGCGATGGAAACAAAACCACCTCATTTAGCATAATCAACTGCGCTGGTTGATATAATCCCGACAATTTTTGCACGGTGGTTATATAAAATGCTGAAAAAACATTCAGAATGTAACTTATCGTCCAATATTCGCAATTTCCTGTTTACCGCCTCCAATCAACTCGAAACCCATCCGACCGAGGTCATCAATCAACTTTTCGGCTTTATCGAGGGTAACCAAGTCATCTTGTCGTTTTCTTAACCTGCGCCCTGCATCAGAGGAGTCTTCGTCAGATGTCCTTCTTGCCAGAACAAGCATGTCTTGCAGTTGTTGGATAGTAAATCCGAAGCCAGATTTAGCTTCCAGTTCCGTCATGTGGTCGAACACTTGAGCTTGCAGCTCATAGCTGTAACTCATTGCCATCAGACAGGCTTCACGTTTGGGGAATCGATAGCATGGAAGCTCTCGACCAGTGCTATCTTTGTACTGAGCCGAAAATTTGGCTGAGTGTTCTTCCCCTAATACTTTCGGGACTTTCTGCAAAATGCTTATGTTGCAATCGAGTGTATTTCTTACAGGGAAACGTTAATCCTTCCGCCTCAGCTTTTGCCTTGCGGTCAGCGTTAATGTAATCCACCATCTCCAGACTGGTCATGGTAGGTGCTTCTGTGACAGGCAAGTTTGTTTTCTTGGTTGTTATTAACGTCATAGGGTTTAGTTCCTTTTAGTGATAAACCTTGCGCTCAGGAATAACCAGCCCAAAGAGGGTTAACCAGACCACTACTGGTATTCCTCAAGGCTTATCCTGAAAGGTTCTTTGGTGTTTATGCTTCGAGCGAGAAGCGGTGAAATTCAGAAATAAAAATGCCACCAGCCGTGTGCGTTGGGTACGCGATGGGAACGGGTGGCAGCATGCGTTATTCCTGTAGCCACTCAGGGAATGGGTACGGGAATAAAAGGCCTGCTTTTAGCCACATCAGGCGAGGTGGTTTCCTGCTTTCCACAGTCAAGGAAAACTGATAAGTTGGTTATTCCACAGTCAAGTGAGGAATGCTATTAATGAGCAAGATTGGTTTTAAGTGTCCTGGCTGCCGTAAGGATCTCGTTGTACGCTCCAGAATCGATATCAAGAAGGTAGACGATATCAACGGCACCAAGTGCTCTTCTTGTGGTAGAACAATTAGTAAAGATGATATTGCTAAACAGGTTGGTGATCTCGTTAAGAATCGACTCAGGGATGCCTTCAAGAAAAACGGTTTTTAGTTCATCTAGTTTTTTATCTAACTCGCTGGTATCAAACTTTATTGATGCCAGTATTGGTGCTTTCATTTCTCCCTCCTGCATTCAGTCTTTATATAATCCTGCAAGTACTTAACCTGTCGCTCGTTCTCCGCCATCATTTCTCTGAGACGGTAATAATCTTGTCGAGCTGATTCGGTAAGTTGTGGGGTTCCTGCATCGCCCACGCTGGAGGAGGTAACGGTTTCAGACACGGGACAGGTGGCTTTGATGCGCAGCTTGCGACGGCCAGCGGCAACATCAGCCCGAAGAGTGTCAATTTCAGTCCTGGCATGGGCGAGTTCCTGCGTGTGTTGGGTGTCGAGTTCGTGGAGTTGTTTGATGCGCTCTTGCTGCTTATTTATCACAATGACCTGTTCGTCATACAGTCGCTTTAACCTACGGTATTCTTCGGCCTTGTCCTGATACTCACTGTAGTAGAACCAGAGCAGGCCAGAGACAATCACCAAAGCACCGAGAGTGAAGTATTGGCTGTTGAGTTTCATCACTATGAATTTAACCTTATTTGCTCTTCTATCAGTGGGTTGCGATAGTTTTTATCGAAAATGCCTTTTAACGCCTGTTTTCTTTGTTCACGATCCCACCCCATTGAAATAAGAACGGTATTTGCCCGCTGTAATTCAGTAATGGCTTTAATCTGCCACTCAGTCAGGTAATCCCTGATTGCTTCGCTTTTACCAATGTCATTGGTCTTCTTAAACTTGGCTGATTTCATGCCAAGCACGATGTCATTAATCAGGTCGGCTTCATTACTGTAATGAAAATGCTCCGTTTCTTTCCCATCCTGTTTCCGGCTATTTTTGATAGCATCGGTCATAGGCCGATACTCGACTCTGGCTCTTTCCCGTTCCAGTTGAATTTGAGATTCTTTTGTTGCCTTTTCACGAAACTTAATGAAACTGTCAACCAAGCGCACTTGTCCATCACGGGCTTTTTCGCCACCAATGAACGGCATAGCAATCAAGAAGCCACGTTCAGTTAACTCATAGCAGGGTAATTCTTTGTTTTGTTTGCTGATATATGAGGAGGGCTTGAAATCAAGCTCTCCTAAATGACTGCTTTCTATCAATCCCCTCACGCTCTGTAAGACGTTTTTATGATCTCTACCAAACTCATTAGCGATAACATCTGTTGTGACTACAGGCTGGCCGTTGGATTTTTTAACTAAAAGTCTCATCTTGCGTCTTTCCTATAGAAATAAGAGCCTGCTGACGTAGAAATATCGCCTCATGAAAGGTCGCCACCTGGCGATATCTCTCAGGCTCTATTTCTATAAGCTCATGATTGGATTTAGCGCACGTCAGTACGCAGATAAAAGAAGCCCCGCATTTGCGAGGCTCAGGATTCAGAGTAAGCTGTAGGCTTTTTCAAACGTTGCCTCAGAATACGGTTGCCTGCCGTTCTCGTGCCGGATAATGGCTTTTGATAGTCCAATCAGCGTCGGTTTATTCACTTCAATCTTTTCGAACTGATCTACATTGAGTGCCTTAGCCACACTGTTAATATAGGCAGTGGTGTTATTTTCCGAGTCTGGCGCATAGCGGTTGATGATTTTAGAGACGCTGTTGTGCCCGCCTTTATGGTAATTACACAGCAACTTCATCAGTGCCCGAATACCATATTCCGGTGATTCAAATCGGCAGAACCGCTTTTCAATCTTCGGGTCATGCTGCAATTGACCTTGCCACTTATTCTTCGGGTTATGATCAATATTGCCGGGGTTGTTATTGCGAATGCCTCTGGTCATCAGATTCTTCCCCTTTGTTGGTCAGCTCTTACGAATAATTTGATTACTCGATAGCGACTCTCAAAGTTAAATAATGCGCACAAGTACTCGGAATAACGAATTTCTTCACGGGTATCCTTATCGTTACGCCAATAACCACGCCATTTACGCAATAACCAGCGGCGACGATTTTGCTGTATAAGTTCTTTCGCATAATGAAAGCTCGCACCGAATACTGATTCACTGTTTTGGCTCGTCAATTTTTACCCCCGCCCTTTTCTCTGCCATCTTACGCAGCAATTGACCAATGAAGTCTGTACCCAAATAACCAATCACCACACTGCCGATGTAGGCCAAGTCGGGATTCAGACCAATCAGATTTAATACATCACGAATGAACCAAGCGAACATGGCACAAATAAAGGCGTCGATAGAGACCTTTACCCAGCCGACACCGTTGTAGCGACCTCGGAAAAATGCCATTGTTCCGGCGAGGGCAGCGCCGATGCCTTGCTCTTTTATCGAGGCAAGCAAGTCTCCGGCTTGTACCCATAAATCAGGATTTTCTTTCATCTTCATAATCCACCCCATTGAGATAATGGGCGTCCGTGGGGTGAACGAGGGTTACCCCGGTGAGTTGTTGTTAATAGGGAAGGCTTAAAAGTTAAGCGGGTTTACTCATGTTCTTATCATAAACAACGATTCAACTGATTTTGTCGTTGTGCCCGATTGATGATTCGCACTCAGGCTACTGGTTAAACCCGTTGACCAAAGGCAATCAAAATCATCCGGTGCGGTATATTCGCTGACAAAGACCGTACAGCGGTTTGATAACTCACGAACCCAATTCCAGAACTCAGCCGTGTTAAAGGCATCGCGGTATTGCCGCGTGTTCGCATAAGGCGGGTCGCAGTAGACAACTGCGCCATCCGGTATATTCAGCGCCTTGTAATCACTGCATAATAATTGCACGCCATCCAGATCACTTATCTGCCGCTGAATATTGTTGATAGCCTCCGCTTGATAATCACGAATACCCCCGGATTTGATCTGCGTGACTCCCGCGAACCCATCGAACCACTTACCCGAATAACTACAATTAAACCCGACCCAGCCAGTTAAGTGAGGAATGTCGGTTTTATTGTCTTTTATCGCGTAATACTGCTCGCGGGATACCTGCTCCGGCGGTTGCCAGCCGGATAACAAGGCTCCCCACATTGCCATCAGGTATTCATGTTTATCCGCAGCAATAACAGGTCCAGCATGTTTGGTGTTGATGTAACTCGCCATGTTCATACCACCAGCGAATGGCTCAACATAAACCGTATCTGTCGTTAAATGCTCCAGAATGAAGGGGGCGATATGTTTCGCGATACGGGATTTACTCCCCATGTATTTCACCGTTTCGCCTCCCTCTCTTGTGGTTCGTCCAGAAAACAAAAAGCCCCGCGAGTGCGAGGCCTTGAATTGTTACCGGTTACGGTCGGCTGGATCAGGTAATTTCCGCATTCACCCCACAGAACTTTATCATATAGGCGTCTGGTGTCCTTGCTCTTTCGCTTCTTGCGAAGAGCATACCTAAAATATACACTTCCATAACTTATTTTCAAGTTATTTTCGAAATATTTTTTATTTCCACTCCTTTTCCTATGCGCTCTTTAGCTATTTCGTCCTGTAACACCATATAGACTTTTGCATGAAATAAACTAATGCACCATTTCACCCGATCAATGCATTGCTTAATGGTCAGCCACGGTGCGATATCACTCTGCATATAATTTGCGCCCAGAAAACAAAAAGGCCGCCGTAGCGACCTTGAATTTATTCCGTTATCGGATAGTTTTATCTGGATAATATTTCGGACAAAGATAAGCATTGCTCTGTAGTTAATTCAAATGTCACTATTTTATTTCCCATATGTGACACCTGTATTTCCTTACCTTCACCGCTGTCAGATATGATATTCAGCTCATAAATCGATGGCTTACAAAGTGTAATTCCATCTTCTTTTAAAACTGTCTTATTAACGAGGTTACTCATGGGAATACTCTCCGAGTTAAATAATCTGTTAGATTCGATCCCTTTATGGAAAAGACTCAAATCCGTACCCGATGAAGTGGAGCAGCTAAAACAACGTGTTGCTGAACTTGAAGCCTACATACAGGCGAAACCTGGTGATAAATGCCCTAAATGCGGAATGATGAACTATAGCCTTGATAGAACAGAACTCGATCCTACATTCCACGATTTAGGCGTCCAAAGGGATGTATATTTGTGTTCAAAATGTGGTTATGAAACATTCAAGCAACGCTAAATTAGAAATCTCCCTTATTTAGGGGGATTTTAGTCATCACAAAAGGCCACGCATTGCCCAGCCTTAACTGTATGAATTTGTTCCGTTACCGGATTTCCGGTATCGCGATTTGAGCTAATCGACATCTTTCATGGGTGTTCTCTATACCAATCCGAGGTGTTGCTCGAAATGGTCAAGATTGCATGTAATGCATTGATTTAAAAAGATATAGGGTGTTGACCGATACTGCTTGAGTTGTAAACGCTAAGTTGACAACGGGTAGATATAAAAAAACCCCGCCGGAGCGAGGTCTGAAATTAATAAGTTGTGTGACATTGCTATCACTCTTATCACAATAGCAGTATTTTTACGTACGTAAAGTCATTTTAAAAATTACTGCATAATTGGTTTTGGTTGATGTTCACTGGCTCTATCTGAACATATTTGTCCATTTCCAATGTGACATCTAGCATCATTAGCATCCCTTCAATGACCCCCTCGGCTTTTTGTAATTTCTTCCCAATGTACCCATCAGAACAATGATGCTCATACGCCAATTGCATAAACGTCTTACCGAATACGTAATAGTCGAAGAGCAAATCATGCGCATCACTATTTTGCTGGTTTAGCTTTGCCATACAGTTTGAAATAATTATTCCGTCATCCTCACAACACTGAGTACGGGATTTGATTTTGTTAGGTATTAATCCCTTGAACCCGGCAGCAATGGGCGGCCAGTCAACACTCTCGCTATTATCCGCTGCCCATGCGCCCCATCGCTCCATGACTAATTGAATATCACGCATTATGCTACCTCCCGCGCTCGCAATTCCTTGAGCCTCTGTCTGTACTCCTCCTTAATGACCTTACATTCCTCAATCGTCCAGCGGTGACGATCATGGTTGGATTCGACGGCTTCTACCTCTGCCAGACCAATACGGCTGATTAACTCCACCCTGTAAGGAACAATATTCCCGGATTTATGCTGGTTACAGACAATGCATTGGCGATGAATATTACGTTCATCAAACCTCAATTGAGGGGCTGCTAATGTGGTTCGATAATGACCAGCATCCCATTGAGAAGATACAAACGTGCCACACGAGACACACGGCAAATCGCGGTCTCGTTCTCTGATATAGGCATTTACGGCTCGTTGGGCTTGTTGTATCCAGTAACTGCGGGGTTTTACTGCTAACTTGCGGGATTTGAGTTTATCGCGGGCTAACTTTTGCTTAATTTCATTATCTTTCTTTCGTCGTCGTTCCAGTTCCTCTCGCTTTCTCTGCTCTAACTTTTTTCCTCTGGTTATTGCACACTGGATTGAGCAGGTATTTTGTAATTGCCGTTCTGGTTGATACTGCTCGCCACATTCTTTACATTTCCTTTCCCTTAATCTTGCCACCTTATCCCCCTAAAGCCAGTCCGATAATTAGCATTGCAGCCACCCAAAACCCGATGAATATGAGGTATTTCACTGTTCTTTCCTTCTTCCCATCCAATTTCTAACAGTCATCCCGCACTGCTCTCTACAATAGAACTCCTCACCATAAACAATAACCTTGTGAGCCCAATTGAGTGATTTCTTACTACCTATTAATCCAGCGGAAGCAATAACAATACCGCCAATAAAAACTCGTAACCGTTTGAAACGAATCGAATCGTTAATTTCTGGATATTTCACCGTTCCTGCTCCTGTTTGAGTTTCATATACTCGCTGTCATCTGGCACTGTCACGAAACAACCAATACCCACAGCCCACTGTTCAACCTGCTCCATGAATCGAAACATCTCGCCAGTGTCCAGTTTGGATGTCTGGCGGAGTGTCCTAACACGCTCAGGCTCCTGAGTTCTGGCATCAATGCGCTCCACAACCTCGTAGCCGAGAAATGTGTGTTTCATCATCTCTTTAACTTCATCTGGTGAAAATTTCGCCCCGTTAGATTTCAGATAACGACTAATCTCGCCAAACCACATATGTGCAGTCGCGTTCTGAGATAACGAGCGTTTGTTTTTCCACGGTTTGATGATGAGTCGGTGAGGTTGGTTTGTTGCGAGAACTTCTTTGAGTTGTTGCCATGCGGCTTGTTTGGTTGATTCATGGAAGATAAAATCACATTCCATCTAACCTCCTATAATCCCTCGAAAATAGCATCCTCTTCTTGCCATTTCAGTAGATCACCCTTAGTACATCGCGGGTGACACGGCGGCTCAACTCTCGATTTGTAACCCGCCCACCAATACCAACCGCTGCGATGCTCTGCTGTGCCGCATTTTTTACAGATGTGAACCCGACATATTGTTGACCATTGGTAATTATGGCCTGCTGAATTGTTCAGTCGTTCAATTGCATTTCTACCCATCGTTATTTGCCCTCTGGTTCCATACCTTGACCGCATCGCTCTTCAGCATCTTGCCAACAACCTGAGCAGGACAATCTTCACAATAAATCAGGGTGTGCCTTTTCCCGTCTGTGTAGAACCAACTCCAGTCTATGTTTTTACTACCACAAAATGGACACGGCTTAAGTTCGTCTGTCATTTTGCCTCCAGTAGCTCATCCCACTTAATCCGCAATGCTCTGACTCTCAGTGCACACGCTTCCATTTCATCAAGTAGTGAAAATATAAGCTCAAAATCATATTGTTGTTTCATCTCAAAAGTCCTTATGGTGGGGTTTCAAATTGAATTTACGCCTGATTTCAGCAAGATGATTCAGAGCGCGTTCTTTGCTGGTCGGAATATGTGATTTAGTCAGCTGAATTCTGGGTTCTGGTATTTTTTCGCCTGCCAGAATCCGCTTCGCCATCGCCTTTAATTCATGACTACAGAGTTTTTTTACATCTGAATTGGTTAGGTTCTGATATATCATCTCAGAATAAATTTTTGTCACCATCCAGTAACAGGCGTTGGACTGCCATTGATAATCCCCCCAGCCACGACGCTTACAGTAATCACGGAACATGTCGTACAGCTCATCTTCGGTGGGCAGACCAACTGCGATAGCCTCTCCCTGTTTGCACCATTTCACGAACAGTCCGGGCGAAGGCCAGAACGGGGATTCATTAGCACGAGCCTGACGCATTCCCGCAGACAGTTGCTCTTTGGTGCGAATACCATTCTCAGCGAAGGCGGCGATCCATTGTTGTTTAGCTAACGTTTCGTCCGATTCGTTTCGTAGATTAGTTTGCGTCGCAGCAGGAAAAATCTGTTTCAGTTGTCTAAATAACGCATTAACCAATCGCTCGGCATTCTCGTTCACCACTGGCTGGTTGTTCGGCTGACGATCCTCTGACAGTCGAGACAATGCCGCACCATCACGATTAGCGATGGCGTTAACCAGATTGTGATTCATAGAAAGTCCTCCCATGCCTCAGCAGTGTTCCAGTTGCTGGCTGACTCTGCGTTGGGGTTGGTGATCTGCTTCCGGCTGAATTGCTGGTTGTTCTGGTAATTCAATTTCTGACTGGCAGTAATAAACCAGTTTTTCGGCTTGCCAGCCTGAAATTCGATATCCAGCCGTTGCAGTTGAATATCCAGATCGATGTGAGGAAAAATCTTTTTCCAGTTGTCATAGTCTTTTTGCCTGAGTTTTATTACTTCCCCCTTGAACGAATATTGACCTTCCCTACGAGGAGCTTTAGCGACTTTCGCTATTGTTTTAATAGGTTCATTGACTGGATCAAAAGAGTGACTGGTTCTGGGTGCAGAATTTTCACTAGGGGGTGGTGCAACAGTTTCACTAGGGGGGTGCAATTCTTTCACTACCCCTAGTGCAGAATTTTCACTAGGGGGTGAATTTTTTGCACCATCTAAATCTAAGATATAAACATTAGACGAATTCCCTTTCTCACCCGTCCGGTAAACTTTTTTCACCAGACCTTGCTGGCATAAATCATCAATATGGTTAATGACACTTCTGCGGCTTATTTCACACTGATCAGCGATATGCTGGTAAGAGGGAAAACATTCGCCTTTATCATTGGCATTATCAGCCAGCTTAAGTAATACCAGCTTCCTTGAAGGATTACCGACTTTCATCTGCATGGCCTTAGCCATTAAAATCATGCTCATTTTTCTTATTCCTTGATTGTGACCTTCACCAAGGCTTGTAATTATTCAAGTACGTAAAATTCCTAAAGTGAAATTTCGTTTAATAAATAAATAAAAATATCAACTATCCTGAGATAGATGATGATTAATAAACACGAGCTGGCATCATGATGATCAGCCTTTACGGGCGTAACTCCCCGATTGCCTGAGTTTTACTCGGCGCGATTTCAGTTTGCTAGGGTCACACCAGCAGCCTGTCGTGAGGGTAGATTGTTAAAGATCAATAAATCAGGCGACAGACTCGCCAAATAGTTCAGATAAATCAGGTCGTAATTGATGCGCTGGAATTACTCCATTTGTTGCACGCTCAATACGAATGGCATTTGTGGCAGATGGTTTTCTATGTCCATGTAACCAAGCCCAAACTGAAGGTTGTTTAACGTTACATATGTCAGCCAGTGCTTTCTGACTGCCAACCATGCCAATAGCCTTCTCGATCAATTTATTTGTCATAAATAACCTCAGCTTTTGGAATACGCAAAATAATAGCTAAAGATATTTTAAAAGTAAACCTTTGGTTATTTGACGATGTATAGTCTAAGCTATAAATTGTGCAATTATGAATAAAATGACATTTGCAGAACGGCTAAAACTAGCCATGAAAGAACGTGGATTTACTCAGGCTTCACTCGCTGAGGCTGTTGGCATGTCCCAACCTAGCATTTGGAAGCTGACATCTGGTAAGGCTAGTAGATCTCGGCATATAGTTGAAATTGCGAAAACCCTAATGGTTGACCCAGAGTGGTTAACAACCGGCAGTGGATCAATGATGACTAACGCAGAAGAACAAATAAATAATGATGAATACACGTCACAAAATAATAAAGTAATAAAACAATTCAATAGCAAAATAACCTCGCGCTCTTATAAAGTTGATCTATTGGATATTCAAACGAGCGCGGGGCCCAGTGTAATGGTGAATTCTGAATTTATTGAAACTATATGCTCTATTGAGTATACCGACGACGAAGCTAGAAGGATATTTGGCGGAATACCCGCTGAATCGATAAGAATGCTAACCGTCAGTGGAGACTCAATGTCTGGAACATTTGAGCCAAAAGATCAAATTTTTGTAGATATAACAAAGAATTATTTTGATGGTGACGGTATATATATTTTTATATTTGAGAGCGAACTTTTTATTAAAAGATTGCAGCGCCAGTATAAAAAACTAGCAATAATATCTGATAATCAAAAATATGAAACTTGGTATCTTAGTGAAGAGGAGGCTCAAGAATTATTTATACAAGGAAAGGTAATGGTAAGCCAATCAATAAATTATAGATATCACGGCTAGAACCACACAGAATTAACCGAGTAGCCCCGAAAGGGGCTTTTTTGTACCCAAAAATCCGACGCATATCACATATCTATATTCCAATAAAAAAATATTACCTTACCTATCAATCAATTAATACATTTCTCTATTTTTTTTATAACCTAAGCTATTTACATAAAAAATAACTTTAGCTATATTACTCCCATCAAAGGCACAAAGCCAACGATAAAGCACCACCCGCTCTTTAACAACATAGACCCACGACAGGCAACTGATAAGCCCTAGCAAATCGAAATAGCGCCGGGAATGATTCTTAGGCAATCGGGAAGCGCAGGAGCGAATTACCCCGTAAAGGCGTACTCATCAGAATGCAATGTCGTTATCAACCAAAAGGAAAACTAATCATGCTTTAGCAAAGCGGATAGACCGCAAGCGTAATGCTTTGATGATGCGGTAGTGACGCATCCCTGAGTAGCCAAATGGTTAGCCTGTGTAGCGACGGGTCAAGGTTCATAGATTACAAATAGCTCCGATAAGCAGCAAGAAAGCCAGACTTGCATCGGTTATAGCTGAAAGAAGGCACTCAAGGGCATGAGCGCGACCACTGCGAGAGTGTGGTTCAAAGTGCAGTTGGCTTTGAGGTGTGGTGTTCATCGCCATAGCATCAAAACCAATTAACGGGGAAACATTTATGTACAAAGATCATGTGTATGGGAACTTCGATAAACTGGAAAGTGCTATTGATAACGCGATTAATCAGGCGCAGAAGCAACTACAAAAGCAACGGAAAAAAGCATTCTGGTCGAACCGCGAACCCAAATCACGCATTACCAAACAGGAACGCGACACTATTAACGCATTAACCAGCTTCATTACGGCAGTTAGCGACGCTCCATCTAAAAAATCAGTTTCAACCAAAACTAAATCCCGCCGTAGATCGGAGTCGGGTGAGGTTACTGCGAGGGTATAAAGATGAAAGATAAAAAAGTATTACAAATAAACATCATTAAAACTGATATTGGTAAGTGTTTTATTGCCAGTGGTGATAATCCTAATTATAATCATCATTATATGCAAATAGATAAATTATTTTTTGATGGTCAGAAACCTAAACGAACCTTTAGAGAAGGTTGGTTCGAAATATCATCATATCCAAAAAAAGTAGAAAGACTGATTACTGGTGAAAAACAAAATAAACGATTTAAATTAAAAGATAAAGAAATTGTAAATTCAAAGTTACCATTAGAAATTATGTATAGTGATATTCATAAATTTGATGAATCTATATTAGATTCTCTTTATTCTATAACTTATGATATTGTTCCAGATTATTTATTATCAATTGATGTTGAATTTAATTTATTATGTGAGGTTGATAATTTTAAAGATGCTCCTGAATTTAATTATCCAGCGGGTAAAAAAATGGATTTTTTAAACAATCAATATAATGTAACAAATTTGAATATAAAACATTCTCTTGTAGATCGTATTATTCTCCCTGCCCCATTATTAGCTAATAGTCCATGTGAAATATCATCAAAAGAGATGTATGATCTTGTACGTCAGCACGTTAAGGATAATATAAATCCAGAGCTTGCTAGAATAACTAGTGATTATGATTTCTGTTTTGAGGTTAAAAAGATAATACCCTTACTCGAACCTCACACATACTCTTATCGTGATGTTTTTGCCAGAACTAAAAAGCAAAGACAGAAGCTGCATTTCAAGACAGTAAAATCAAAAGATATATCCATTTACGAAATGACTCACGAACAACAGAACTACAAGGGCTACACAGCCATCAAGGGTTTCTCTGCAAGTAATGAGTGGGAACTAAAAGAAATGATTGATAATTTCTTATCGGAGTTGATGAACACTATCAATGCACCGATTGAACAGTGCCCTCATTGCAACGGAACGGGTTATCTACAAAACGAAAAGTAGTAACCAGCTCATTTCCGAGTGGGCTGTGGTGAGTTAATTATTACAGTGAGAAATTGGATCTGGAGATAAATATGACCAAACACCTTAATATTTTAAAAGCATCACTCGCGAAAAAAGAAACACTATTCTATGAACGACTGCAAGATCACTTCGATACAGTAAAACTAGCTAACGGGCAGCCGCTTAACGATAAACGCAATGGAAGAGCTACACTCAATAAGTGGGAAAAGCAAAGCGATTCTTTGCGAAATCTGAATGAGAGTATTCAGAAGACAAAAGAAGCAATTGAGAGAGAAGAAAACAAAATAGCATCCGCTAAATTAGTTAATCTTCCTGCATACATTGAAAACGCAATTGAGGCAGGATTAATCACTCAGTGGCGTAAACATCCAAGATTCTTTTTTGTTAATGGTGTGAAAGGAGCGCGCATTGTTTTAGATGAAAAAACGGGTGTTATCGCCTATCGATATTTAAGCAAGGTTTCTAAAGAAGAATATCCAATGTTCAGAGACGTATTCAATAGCTTATATAAGCAAGCCACTGAGCACCGGAAAAGTAAAGAGCCTAATTAACCAGCCTCGCCAACGCGGGGCTTTTTATTACCTGAATATGGGAAAACAATAATGACCGAATTTACACTAACAATAAAATTGATATCAGATGGCAGCGACGAAGTAAAATTGAGCACTAAAAGTAATTTGCAAGGCTCGCCTTCCGTATATTTTGCGCTGTTTATTAGATCATTTAAGGAACAAGTACAAAACAGTTTGCAGGGGAAAGCAGAAGTTGCCTCAGAAATAGCGCAGTTAAGCCAGCGAATTATCAATTGTGATTGCGATGATACTGAATAACAGGAGGGTTTATGGAGTGGATTAAATGCAGTGATAGGTTGCCTGATTTAGATACTCCAATTTTTGGAGGTTGGTTTTATAACGGCCATTTCTATTGGGATTGCTATGTCAGAGTGTATGTCGATGATGCTGAGGGCTGGATTTGGGCTCGTGTTGAATATATAGGTTCCGATGAATGGTTGTGTGACGATGAATATCAAATTACCCACTGGATGCCATTACCAGAACCACCGAAAGGAGCATAGTGATGTTAAGTAATAAAAAACAGGAACTCGTTTCAAATGCTTCTAATTATTTTAATGAACTGGGTATTAATCACACCATTGATGTTTGTGGAACTATAACGATACAAACAAAGCGGGGGAAAGTTATTTATTACCCAACAAAAGATAAAATCCAATATAAAGAAAAAGTAACCAAAGGCAGAATCAATAACGTTAAAAATTTGGTCGAGTCACTATAATTATCCGGCGAAATAGCCCCGTCAAAGAATAAACTGGATGAGATGACATTACGTGATTATTTTGCAGCTAAGGCAATGCCTGCAATTATTCATCGTTACGATGGTATGAGCTTTGGTGGGGATAAAAATGCACCTGAATATATAGAGCTAGCCGAAGACGCATATTTCATTGCAGATTGGATGTTAAAAGTACGGGAGAATAACGATGACTAAACACATTCACGCCGATTTAATATCTGAGTACGCAAGGTTGGCTCAGATTACCGATAAGCCGTGGGAGCATTTTGAAGTGCGTTATCTTGATAGATGGATTCCTATGTATAGTAAGGAAACTTTCCTTTCATCCAAAAAATACAGATTAAAACCCTCAACTATCGAAATCGGGAAATATGATGTTCCTGAGCCAGTTAGAGAGCCGCTGGAAGAATGTGACGAATACTATTGTCCTGATATAAATACATTTGGAACGCCAGACGCAGATTCTCATTGTTGGGGAGAAAGCATTGGTAATGATATGGCTAGATTATCCAGCGGCCTAATCCACCTCGACCGCGAATCTGCCGAACTGCACGCTAAGGCACTAATTTCTCTGACTGCAAAATGATTCCCGATAGTTTCTATTACTAATTTCCTCAATCGGTAAACCCTACAGCATTTCCATCATCACTCTGTATTCACAATAAGAGGCCAACAAAATGACAAATGAATTAGTCGTTATCGATCAGGCAACGGCGCTAGACTTATTCACTACGCCTGACAAAGTACAGCAGGTAATTGAACACATCAAACAAAAATCCAACGAAGAGCGTATTGGATTGAGCACTGATGTATCCGTCGCAAAAAATAGAAAAGCCCTTACATCGCTTGCCTACAAAGTCACGCAAACAAAAACCTACATCGACAAAGTCGGGAAAGAAGTTGTTGACGAATTAAAGGCGTTGCCGAAAAAGGTCGATGTCGCACGTAAATTATTTCGTGATGAATTGGATGCATTGAGTGATGATATTCGTCGGCCTGTCACCGAGTGGGAAGAGGCTGAAATATCGAGAATTAAAGCCGAGGAACTGGCTAAACAGATCGCGCTGGATTATGAAGATGCGTTGCAAATGAATGAGCTGTATGACCTGAGAAAAGCAGAGGAAGAACGCAAACGCAAAGAACACGAAGAAGAACTCAAGCGCCAAGCAGCAGAACAAGCGCGAATTGAAACTGAACAGAAAGCACAGCGTGAAATTGAAGAAGCAAGACAGGCAGCGGAACGCGCTGAACGTGAAAAACAGGAAGCCATTGAACGGGCGCTCCGTGAAGCCAAGGAAGCACAGGAGCGTGCTGAAAGGGGAAAGCAGGCTGCTGTTGAAGCGGAACGGCGGAAATTAGAAGAGGAAGAAAAAGCACGTCTGGCAGACATTGAGCGTCAGAAACAGGAAGAGCTAAACCGTCAGGCCGATAAATCACATCGGAAGGCAATAAATAACCAAGCCATGCAAGATTTAATTGCCGCTGGCATACCTGAAGAATATGCCAAGGCTTGCGTAGTAGCTATCGCCCAAGGCTCTGTGCAAAACGTCAAAATCACCTACTAACCCCTTACTCGCCAACACCAGAAAATAACAAATCGTTTTTACTAACGAAGGGTTTTTACATGCGTAATAACATGCACGATGAATGCGCGGTTGTCCCCGCAAAACCACAAGCTATCAGAAATCGGCGCGCAAGGAAGCGCCGTATCGCCTTATTCCTTATTTCAATTGTTGTGTTTATTCCGGTTTAACGGAGGTCAAGATGAAAGTATTAACACCAGCGGTTATTACCCGACAGTACTGTGCCGGGATAAATGAAGTTTCGTTCCCTGATGGAATTAACCGTATTGATGGAAGGCTGGAAGAAATCCTCAACGCCAGTCAATGGTCAATGAATGAGTTAACAGAGTATCTCATTGAAGGAGACTTATTGGACAGCTTCATGGAAGAGCTAGAAAAATTACGGAAGAAAGTAGCATGAGATACGACACTAATGAAACCTATTGGGATAACCGCCGTAATGAAACCGACGATATTATTACGGCGGCAGCCTGTCAGGAAAGGATCGAAAAAGAATTCGACGACGAAGTTGAGAAAATTGTCTTAAGTTTTATCGACAACTCGCTACCTGAGGGGGCTGGCAAAGTACTTAACCCTATCTTCAAAAATAACCCGTCTGCGTGGGATATTTACGTAGAGGCCTTAAATAAAATCGTGTTGATAGGTCTGGAGGATAAATTAATAGGGAGGGCAGCATGATACCCGGTATTTATTACGACATATCCAATGAGGACTATCACAAGGGCGAAGGGGTGAGTAAGTCGCAGTTAGATATTATCGAACAGGCCCCCGCCGAACTGATATGGCAACGGTCTGCCCCTGTTGATGAGGAAAAAACAAAATCGCTGGATATTGGAACGGCTTTGCACTGTCTATTACTAGAACCCGATGAATTTGAAAATCGTTTCGCCATTGAGCCTGAACTTGATAGGCGCACAAAATCGGGCAAGGAGGAGGCGCAAACATTTAATCTGGCTAATCAGGGCAAGATAATTCTGACTCACGAAGAAAACAGAAAACTACTGATTATGCGTGACAGTGCAATGGCGCACCCAATAGCTAAATGGTGTCTGGAGTCCGTCGGTCGAGCAGAAAGCAGCATTTACTGGAATGACAACGAAACAGGTGTTTTGTGCCGCAGCAGACCAGATAAACTTATCGAAGCTCATCACTGGATAGTTGACGTGAAAAGCACCGCTGACATGGAAAAGTTCGAGAGAGATTTTTACAAATACCGCTACCACGTACAGGATTCATTTTATTCTGATGGTTACAAAGATTTGACCGGAGAAATGCCAACATTTGTTTTTCTTGCTGTCAGCACCTCAGTCAATTGCGGTCGTTATCCCGTCAGAATTTACATTATGGATGAGCAAGCCAAATCAGCAGGACGTGCAGCCTACCAGAAAAACCTGACAACCTATGCCGAGTGTCTCAGGACAGATGAATGGCCAGGCATTAGAACATTATCACTGCCTTATTATGCTAAGGAGTTAAGAAATGAGTAATACACCGCCATTAGCGCAAGCTGATTTACAGAAAGCTCAGTCGCAGACCAAAGTTGCAACCACCAAGGATCAGGAGCTCATTCAGTTTATCAACAAACCCAGTATGAAGGCGCAACTTGCGGCTGCTTTGCCTCGCCATATCGCACCGGACAGGATGATAAGAATTGTCACCACTGAAATAAGAAAAACACCCGCACTGGCTAATTGTGATATGCAAAGCTTTATCGGGGCAGTCGTCCAATGTTCTCAGTTGGGATTAGAACCCGGTAATGCACTGGGTCATGCCTATATTTTACCATTTGATAAAAAACAAAAAGAAGGTAATCGGTGGGTAACTGTCAGAACTGACGCTCAGTTAATTATTGGCTACCGGGGAATGATTGATCTGGCTCGTCGCTCCGGTCAGATAGTCAGTATTTCCGCTCGCACAGTCAGGAGTAGCGATAAATTTCATTTTGAATATGGACTCAGTGAAAATTTAACACATGTTCCGGGTGAAGATGAGGATGCGCCAATCACTCATGTTTACGCAGTAGCCCGGCTAAAAGATAGTGGTGTTCAGTTTGAAGTCATGACGTTTAACCAAATTGAGAAAGTCAGAACGCAAAGTAAGGCCGGCAGCAATGGGCCGTGGGTATCTCATTGGGAAGAAATGGCGAAAAAAACCGTGATTCGTCGCCTATTTAAATATCTACCTGTGTCTATTGAAATGCAAAAAGCTGTCGTTCTGGATGAAAAAGCAGAAGCGAATATCGATCAAGAGCATGCTGCAATCTTTGAAGGTGAATTCGAAGAGGTACAACAAAATGACCGAGGAACCGAATAAACATTTTGAAGGCAAGCCATGTAAATACGGGCATACATTGCGATATATAAAACACAACAGATGCAGATGGTGAAAAAGTATGGTACGCCCTATTTCGGAGGGGCATTTTGTACAGACAGACTAAAACTTAGGCCGTTTAGAGATTATTGCAATGATAATTTTGGGAGGAATAATTATCAGACATGGATAGGTATTCGGGCAGATGAGCCGCGGCGATTAACTCGTAAAGATGGCGTGAGTTATCTGGCTGATATTTCAGACTTTGACAAACAGGATATTTTAGATTGGTGGAAGAAGCAGATATTTGATTTGTCAACGCCAGAACATTTAGGGAATTGCATGTTCTGCATCAAAAAGAGTATTAAAAAATTAGGGCTAGCCTGCCAAGATGAGCCGGGGCTAAAATTATTTTTTGAACATACGTGTATTACCCCTTCTTATGTAAGGGACGGTCATAGGAAAACCCCCAAAGAAATCATGTATCGAGGGCATATGTCTCTGGATGGAATAGCCCGAATGTATTCAAATACAGATTATCAAAATCTGTATCGGGAAATGGTTGCGGCTAAGCGTTTTGATACCGGTTCCTGTTCTGAGTCCTGCGAAATATTCAGTTAAGTCTATTTTAACCCCAACTCTATAACTGCTCTGCTGTGCGGCGGGAGGTTTATTATGTCTGAAAAAATAGTTATGTACGACTCACCAGAAGCGGCACAAATTAAAACCGTTACTGGTTGGGTGTGTCGTGATGGTCGATTTTGGGCTAATGATGAACATATGGCCCGTTATTCTGGCTCGACTCATCACAAATGCAAAAACAATCCAGAACATCCCGTCGTTCGCAAAGGAGGTTATTGCGAACCCTGCTGGGAGAACCAGCTGGAAGCAAAGTTTAATGCAATGAAGCGTAAGCAGTGGGATTGGAATACACCACTTGTTATTTTCGGCACTGACCAATATTTCTGGGATTCAGATGATCTCTATGACTATTGTGACGAGCATGAAACAACCCCTTCAGAATTACAGCTCGTTATCTGTGAACCGAATTACCCCGATGAAATAAACGGTGAGGACTATTTTTCTGACATTTTGCCAGAAGATGGCGAATTGCCGCATGAATTACGACAGGCCTTCGATACCCTGAATGCTGTTATTCGTAGTAGCAATCCGTTGTCATGGTCAGAGGGCCGATATGCAGCAATAGTTTCTGACTCTAAGGAGGCTGTTCATGCAATACACCCCGTGGAACCCTAACCCCAAAGCAATTCAGCGGGTCAATGATCAATTGCCAATCCCAACTAAATGTCACTACTGTCACGGATTGGTCACCATAGCCCATTACGAAGAAGTGTTTGGGCGTATCCAGAATAACAACAAATGGCCCTGGTTATATCTGTGCACTTCATGCGGTGCACGAGTCGGTATGCACCCTTACACCGATATTCCATTGGGCTATTTGGCAGATGAACAGACACGGATAGCCAGGCAAAGCAGCAAGGAAAAATTTGAACAAATGCGGCAAATCAGGAACTGGGAACGCCCGGATGCGTACCGATGGTTAGCATGGCAATTAGGTATCAGTTTCAACAAGTGTCACTTCGGCTGGTTCGATACTGAAATGTGCGAGAAGGCAGCGAATATATGCAGGGGGTTTAAATGAGTAATTATTGTGTAAATTGCGGAACCAATAAACGCGGCAGTAAATATTGCCCCGGCTGTCAGGAAGAGGCCTATATCTATAACGAACAATATTTGCAGCGTGAAGAAGATTATTATATCGAGTTCAGCGATGAATTTATGGATAAGGTTAAACAGCAAGAAACTGAGCAATTGACAGATAAAATTAAATATACAGGTGATAATAATGAGCAATGATGTGATTGAGTTGGCGCGGGAAATGAAGCGGCGTAGTGAGGCGGTATTATCAGCATACGCTTGCTTTATGAGATCAAACAGCGATGCTGATAGATGTAAATTCCAAGCAGAGAATGATTATCTTGATTTAATGATAGCACCCAGGAAGTTAATCGCACTTTGCGAGGCGGTAGAAAAGCTCGCTGAATATGAAAATATGGAGCCTGTGGCGTGGAAATATAATATTAGAATTATGGATGAGCTATATGCTGAGATTAGCGAAATTAATCCACAGGAAATAGATTGGATGGGAGTTGAAGATATTATACCTCTCTATCGCCACCCAAACAAATAACGAGAATAGCCATGAATAAAGAATTAATTGAATTCAGAGCAGAGATAGAAATAACTGATTTCCCCAAGAACAAAGATGGTCAAGGGGTAGCGTATGGGAAAATATTTCATGACAGCAAGAAAGCATTCCCTGATGGCAGTGAAATAATTACTACGTTAGTTCAGAACACCGAAACTTATGAAGCTGACGGATATATCAAAACCCAGAATTCAGTTTATAAGATACGTCACTCAAACAAATAACGAGAATATAGCTATGAAACAAGTCCAAGCAATGACGACTTTAGTATTGATTGATGGAGTAACTTATCAAATAGTGTTACCAGAACATATTATCGCAATACAAGCCAAACAAGCATTAATGATAGCTCAAGAGTTTGGCGGTCTCGTTGCTCCATGTAATTTTGCAAATATTGAACCTATGAAAGTAGTTGGGTTGCCATTTAATTGGTAATTAGCAACAAGGATATGGAGAATGAAGACGGACTTCGGAGGCAGTAATACTCCCAAAGAACTGCGTGACCTCTGGCAAACTCCACTTCCGTTATTTAAAGCACTCAACCTCGAATTTAAATTTACTCTTGATGCGGCTGCTTCTGATCAAAATACCCTGTGCGTTCATTATCTCACAGAGCGAGATAATGCACTGGAGTGTGATTGGGAAAGTAACGGCGCTATCTGGTGCAATCCCCCTTATTCCAATATTAAGCCGTGGGTAGAAAAAGCCGCTATCGAGTGCCAGAAGCAATTACAGCCAGTCGTGATGTTGGTTCCCTCTGACACCTCAGTCGGCTGGTTTAAACTGGCATTAGAAACAGTGGATGAGGTCAGATTAATAACGGGTGGAAGAATTTCATTTATTAACGCAGAAACACAAAAGCCAGTGAATGGAAATAACAAAGGTTCATTATTGTTAATCTGGAGATCATTCACTAAACCACGCGGAACAATAACAACTGTTGGCCGGGATTATTTACTTAATGTCGGTCACGAACTATTGAGGAAAATAGCATGAACACACCAAAAATAAAAATCGAAATGACCAGAACCGCAGCGGAAGAATTTACAATTCCACTCTACACCGTCCCAAGTGAAATGCTGGCAGATTTTGTGACAGATAAGATAGTACCAGGCTTGCAGCAAATGGGATTCCCAGAATCGGATATCGAAGTACTCATCACCAATGACTAACGAATTCGAGAATGCAAGGAGGAAGGTGGCGAGGGATTGCCTCAAGGAACTGAAAAAACTCAAACGCCGCACTGATCAGCAAACCAACGAAACACTCACCAAATACCTTTCTCGATTTGAAATCGTAATGTCCAACTATCAAAAGAGTAAGTTCCTGCCAGTGATGTGGCTGAGATATTACGTCGATATGATTGATAAGGAGATGAAATGAAATTCATCATTCGCAGTGCTGTTACGCCATTAGAAAGGCAAGCAGCTAAGGCTGCGTTATCAGAGTATAAAAATAAATATGGCAATTACGGATTATATAAAAAATAGAAACGTACGTTGTTTTAGTAGACGGGAGTAAGTACCCAATAGAGATTTTTAATGGCAATAAGTCGTATGTAGCAACGGTTGTAAACAAAAAGAGAAGGCTATGTCAGATAAAGGAGGTGTGACGTGGATTTAAATGATGAGGTTTTCGATACCAAACATGCTGCTGATTTTTTGAAAAAATCGGTAAGACAGGTAAGAAAGCTTATACATGATAAAAGACTAAAAGCAGCTAAAACTGGCAAGAAAGGAGGAGGTGAGTATGAAATTTTAAAGTCCTCCTGTCTTGAATACGTGATAAATAATCATCACAATGCAGATATGAGTGATGATTGTTCAGTTAAATCAAAGGAGGGATTTGAATGTCAATCATACAACGCAATGGCCTATGGCACTGTGATTTCGTTTCCCCAAGCGGAAAGCGAATTAGGCGCTCTCTTGGAACAGAGGACAAGAAGCAAGCGCAGGAACTGCACGACCAGCTAAAAGCTGAAATGTGGAGAGTAGAAAAATTAGGTGATTACCCGAAAGTAACGTTTGATGAAGCTTGCCTGAGGTGGTTGCAAGAGAAGGAACATAAAAAATCATTGGATGATGATAAAAGTAAGATAGAGTTTTTTTTGTCTTATTTTTCCGGCTGGCAGTTATCAAATATCACTGAGATTGAGATCCTGGCTGCAACAGCCAAGATGACCAATAGAAAATACAAGGAGGTTTGGGATAAAAAATCTGCATCAGCAAAACGTAACGGGATATCAATAGGGCCGTATAAAAGCAAGCCTGCGTCTCAAGCAACAAAGGCGAGGTATCTTTCTTTTTTACGCTCTTTATTCCGTGCAGCGGTCAACGAATGGAAGTGGTTAGGAAGGGCGCCTAATATCAAAGTTCGTCAAAAAAAGGAGATCAGGGTGAGATGGCTTACGCAAGAGGAAGCCGCGAGACTAATAAAATGTATGCCTGATATCATGAAACCTGTTGTCATTTTTGCACTAGCCACAGGGCTTAGGCGTTCAAACATTTTAAATCTGGAATGGTCACAAATTGATTTACAAAGAAAAGTCGCGTGGATACACCCAGAGGACACTAAAGGCGGTAAAGCGATAGGTGTTGCCCTAAATGATACCGCATGCAAGGTGCTACGGGATCAAATAGGGAAACACAATCGCTGGGTTTTTGTTCACACCAAAGCATGGCATAGATCTGATGGAACTCCTACAGCTGAGGTCAGAAAAATGCGGGTTGATGACAATACAGCATGGAAAACAGGGTTGCGTCGAGCGGGTATTGAAAATTTCCGATTCCATGACCTGCGTCACACATGGGCAAGCTGGCTTGTTCAGGCTGGAGTGCCTTTGAGTGCATTGCAGGAAATGGGGGGGTGGGAGTCAATTGAGATGGTGAGAAGGTATGCGCATTTAGCCCCTAATCATTTGACAGAGCACGCTAAAAAGATCGATGCCCTGATAGTCAGTCATGACACAAATATGACACAAGCGACTATCAGGGTATTCGGGTCAACGTCATAACACGTTGATTTTATATGGTGCCGGCTACCGGAGTCGAACTGGTGACCTACTGATTACAAGTCAGTTGCTCTACCAACTGAGCTAAGCCGGCGAAATTTGGCGGAAGGATAGAGATTCGAACTCTAGGATGGTTTCCCATCGGCGGTTTTCAAGACCGCTGCCTTCGACCGCTCGGCCATCCTTCCATGGCGCGAGATTATGCCTATATCTCTGGTATGTGTCTAGCCCTTAAAAAGGAAAAATTATGATTTTTTTACTGGTTGCTCAATCTTCGAACGCTAATGGCCTTTTTATCCGCTAACCTGCTAGTATTATCACAGCTCAATAAATTAGTTAACTTCGAATTGATTTAAAATTAACCATAAATATATCCACATTAAAGGCAGCCATCCAAAGAATGTATAAACAAGCATCTATTAAGCCATCTGTCGTTCCCCGTTTTTACGCGCTGTTTATTATTTTGCTTTTTACTTCCCTATTTTTATTCGGGTATAACTATTTTGACAGTTGGCTGACGGAGAAAAAATATGCTATCAGTAGTGTAACGGCCAAGATGCGATTGCAGATCGAAGATTATCGTTATCATGCTGGTCGTATCTTTGAACAGTCTAATATTCAGCTATCCTCCTCACAGGAAGTAGCTTCACCGTTAGAATTGCGTCCTAATATTTATTGGCTGGAAAGTCATAACAAAAATGTCGATGCAATTGTTTTTGGCCGTTACAACGATTCAAGTGTTCAACTGGCTCAGAGGTTATCTAACTATCTTGAAATTCTCTGGGGATCACGTAATGAATATGAATCCATGTATTATCTCAATGGAAAGGATAACAATTTACTGTTGGTGACCACACATCCTATTTTAAAACCGGAAATCAGGTTCAAAGAAAGTTATCTGACTTTAACTTCTGACATTAAGCGTTCTGAAATGTTGGCACAATCAATAACATTGGATGAAAAGGAAAGTATTTCTTCCATTCACGTATTACGTGGTGAGAATGTTTATTACTATACTTATAAAGCCGTGTTCAATTCACCAGGGCAATTAACTACGGTTATTGCCTTTGATTTACCTATTAATAATCTTTTGTCGGTTGATATGTTGCCAGCAAATTTTCGGTTGTATCCGAATAACGAATATGAGATTGAGAAGACAGATAAAGTTGATGTTTCGTTAACCGGTTTTTGGCTGGAGTTTTCTCAACCACTTAATATTATTCAATATAAATTGGTATATCAGGTTCCTCTAAAAGCACTTATTGTGGATTTCTTGATACGAAATATTTGGTTATTGCTCTCGATATTGATTTTCTTACTATTTTCATTCAGTGGATTACTTTATATCCGTCGTCAATATATCACTCCTAATGCATCAATGGATCAAGAGCTAAAAATCAAAGATTCTCTGGGGAATGATATTATTTCTAATATTCCTATCGGATTATTGGTTTATGATTTTATATCAAATCGGTTGATCAGTAGTAATAAGATTGCAGAGAAACTGATGCCTTATCTTGACTTGGGCAAAGTTAAAATCATGGCAGAACAACATAATGGCGTCATTCAGACATCCATTGAAGATGCGGTTTACGAAGTGAAAATGTATAGCAGTAATTTATTGCCAGAGACTTATCTATTCTTATTGCAGGATAGAGATCAAGAAGTGATGGTCAGTAAGCGGTTACAACTTGCTCAACGAGAATATGATAAAAATGTGTACGCCAGGCGTTCAATGTTGCAGAATATTAATTCTGAAATAAAAAAGCCGATTCAAGAGTTGAGTGATATAGCTATCCAATTGAAAAATATATCACAAGATGAAAATAAGTATGACTTACTGGATAAGTTACTGCTTAAATCAGAATTCATCACAGAGTGGATTGAAAATATTTCTTTGCTCAGTGAGTTAGAATCTGGTGATTGGCAACCAGCTAATGAAGTATTTTCTTTATCTTCACAATTAGAAAATATATTGAAACTATCGCTGCCGACACTAAACTCTAAAGGATTGAAGATTTATTATCATTTTAATATTTCTCATGAGTCAGTGTTTTCTGGCGATGGAATAGCATTAAATAAAATAGTTTTGCTATTATTAAATTATGCTATCACGACAACCAGTTATGGTAAAATATCCCTTAGTGTTAATAGTTCTGGTAAATACGACAATCATATACAGATTGAGTTGATTGACAGCGGTTCAGGTCTTAGTGATAAAGATCTTGCCAGCTTAAATTATCCTTTTTTGAATAAATTGGCAGAAGACAAATATTATACAAATTCTGGATTGGTTTTTTATTTATGTAACCAATTGTGCCAAAAAATGGGGGGGAGTTTTGAAATTAAAAGTAAGCAGGGATTGGGGACACATTACATTGTTAGTTTACCTCTTCCTCAATACGGTGAACATGTTGAAACCCCTCAGTTATTGGAAGGTGTTATAGCACTAATCGATATCAATAACCCCGAAATTAAAAAAATAATCCATAATCATCTTGCTAATTATGGAGCAATATATTCTGACAAGAGTACAGAGAGTGTTACGGAAGAATACGATATCATTCTTACTGACAGACAGTACAAAGTAGAAAAGCCAACTATATTATTAGTAGGTAATTTGATAGGGTTTAAGAAGATGAGACCTAGTTTGGTTCAGTGTAATTACAATTTTGCTGGTGCTGTTATCAATGCGATATCGTTACTGATTGAAGAAAATTTCAGTTTAGTTGAATCCGAAGAGGTTTACAGGAGTCCAAAACAAGAATGTGATCTTGTTGAGAATGTCGATAGTAATATTTGTAATACCCTCAAAAGTTATCAAACACAGTTAGTAGGCAGTAATTATAAGAAATTATTTGTAGAGACAGTACCGATAGATATTACTAAACTGTATACTGATATGGAACAATATGACTTGATATCACTTTCGCAAACGGTACACCGCCTTAAGGGTGCGTTTGCTATGTTAGACTTTGAATTGCTCAAATCATCATGTGAGGCGTTGGAACAACACATAGCAGACAATAATGAAGTAGAAATCAAAAGTAGCATCAGCCGTATTGATTCCTTTGTCACAAAGCTGTTGCAGCCAAGGTAACCAATAATATGAATAACCTTAATGTCATTATTGCTGATGACCATCCCATTGTTTTATTTGGCATCCGCAAGTCACTTGAACAAATTGAGTGGATTAATGTTGTCGGTGAGTTTGAAAATTCGACTACACTGATTAATAGTTTGCCACATATAGAAGCAGATGTTCTCATAACGGATTTGTCAATGCCCGGTGACAAATATGGTGATGGCATCACCCTGATAAAATATATTAAACGCCATTATCCGACACTGGCTATCATCGTTCTTACGATGAATAATAATCCGGCTATTTTAAGTGCAGTACTTGAACTTGATATTGAGGGGATTGTGTTAAAGCAGGGAGCACCAACAGATTTACCTAAGGCACTTACTGCACTGCAAAAAGGGAAGAAATTTACACCTGAAAGTGTTTCTAAATTGTTGGAGAAAGTTAATGCTAACGGTTATGGAGATAAACGTTTATCTCCGAAAGAGAGTGAAGTGCTGCGTTTATTTGCTGAAGGCCTTCTTGTTACAGATATTGCTAAGAAGCTTAATCGCAGTATAAAAACCATTAGTAGCCAGAAAAAATCAGCGATGATTAAGCTGGGAGTTGATAACGATATTGCATTACTTAATTATTTATCTTCAGTCACTATTGATAATGATGTGATTAAATAACCAATAGTTATCTTTTCTGAGTGTAAGATCGGTAATTAAAATTACCGATCTTATATTATAAAATAAGCACTATCATCTAATTCAATTGATTATGCTTTCAGAGACCATTTTCCTTGTTGATGAACTATAGTCTGGTATCTATCAGGTAAATATTCTATTAATGTATCTTTCAGTTTTGTTAGTGATACAGGTTTCAATAGACAATAATCCATGCCGACATCGACACAACGTTGTCTTTCTTCTGCCATTGCATTAGCTGTGACACCAATAATTGGTTTATTATACCCTTTATTTCTTAAATATTTTGTGAATTCATATCCATCCATATTTGGCATATTAACATCTGTCAGAATAATATCAGTTGTATTATTTTCCAGATGTTCAATCGCATCAATACCATCGTTGGCCATTTCTGTCTTGAATCCTAGCGAATTTAATTGTTCGACCAATAAATGACGATTGATGGGATGATCGTCAACAACTAAGACTTTAATTGAATTTAATCTATCATCTGTTTTGATAGAGTTTGTCGAAACGGGGGATTGGAGTGTATGATGATTATTGGATAACAAATCATCAATGAAATAAACAAAATCACTGATTTGGTAAGTGTTATGTAACCAGTAATTACTTTGAATTTTTTCTGGTGAACCAATATGGCTCTCTGATATTTCAATAAAATCACGAACAGCAATATCCAGCTCAATAGGCTGGTCACTAATCAATAATTCAGTACCGTCGATTTGACTTTCATTAAACGCAGTAATTTGAAAATGTGCTCTTGTCAAAAGATTATATAGATATTCTTCTAAATAATCATTACGAACAGCCAATATAATTTTCTGTTGAGTATGGTTTGGAGAAAATGTGTTAACACGATATTTTTCCTTATCGTATTTTGCATTATATAGAGGAAGCCGGATAGAAAAAATGCTACCAACGTATTGTTGTGATACAAATTCAATATCACCATCCATAAGATTAATTAGTTTTTCACAAATCGCTAGACCTAGCCCTGTACCTTGTGATGCATTCTCTTTATTGGCACTGGTCTGAAAAAATGGTTCAAACAATTGCTCTTGTAATTTATGCTCGATTCCTAATCCTGTATCTTTAATACTGATATATAAGTAGCCATGTCTCACTGTAATGGATATGACAATACAGCCAGTTTCTGTAAATTTAATGGCATTATTTAATAGATTAGAAATAATTTGTTGCAATCTTACCGGATCGTTATTCATATAATCAGGAACATCTGGGTCGATGTAACAGTAAAATCCCAGATTTTTTTTCGTTATAAGAGGAAGATAGTTTGAGATTACATGCGATATGACCTCTTTACAGCTAAATTCTTTAACATCAATTTTAAGTTGGTTAGATTCTATTTTAGAAAAATCGAGAATATCGCTAATGATTTTCAACAATAGTGATGAGGAGTTATTCATTGTTGATAATAACCGTGCAGCTTCTGATGCTAATGGATAAGATTGCAATAATTCCAGATTTCCAATGATGCCATATAGTGGTGTTCTCAATTCATGGCTAACGGTTGCCAGAAACATTGATTTCGCCTGGTTGGCTTGTTCTGCGGCTGAAGCCATCTCTTGTAATGATTTCTCCATCTTAGCACGGGTACTGATATCAACCAGAACACAGATTGCCACTTCCTCATTGCGATAACGCGAATGTACGAAGCTAATTTGTAGATGATTATTATTACTAGTAACAATATCAATATAGCTGCTGGTTTTATCACAAATGATATCAATGATACGTTTTTGATCTTCGAGCGTCAGCATTCGAGTATAGTTATGCGCAAGTTCATTACTCAGTATATTAGCACCATCACTGATCCGTAAAATGCTAATGCCAACAGGAGCAGAGGCAACGATTTTATGATTGAATTGTTCGTGTTCTTCAAGGCGGAGAGCATTATTTTCAGCAGGGGAAAACATTTTACGTTCGAACAACCAAATGAAAGAAAAGATCAGAATTGCAGAGATAGTATTTAAGACTAGGCTGTTAATGATTTTTAACTTGAACTCATTAAAAATATTTTTCAGAGGCAGAGAATATATAACACTGAATGATGATGGAGCCAAACGCCTTTTTAACACTAAGTGACTATAATCTTCATCATAGCCAAAGTAAGGGATTTGTACATTATAACCTACGGGATAAGATTTATTATCATTTTTAAAAGGATAATGTAACACAGGCTTATTATGCTGGTTAAGTAATGTCAGCGTTGCATTTGTATTAGGTCTTTGTAAAAAGGTTTCCAATCTAAGAGATTGTTCGACTCCTATCATTGCGACCATTTTTCCATTGCTATAAATAGGAGAAAGAATATAAAAGCTACCACTGGCTGGGGTTGTACCCGCCGCGAGCCAATAGACACTCTGCTCTTTTCCCTGTTGTTGCAGGAATACTAACTGGCGATAATTTTCATAAACCATCTTTTTTAGCGTATCAGGCTCTGTTATTGCACCACGAATTGGAAAATTCACCATGCACGTACTTTGGATGTCTACCAAAAAAATTTGATTTACTCCCTGTGGCATCACAACATTATCTTTCCAGAAAAAGAACAGATCATTTAAGGCATGTAAATAATTATAAGGTTCATTACGTAGTAGTTCACAATTTGAGTTCATATTCAAAGGCGTATACAGAAATTGTGAGTTATTATATGATGGGTTAATAGTCAGCGTTTTTTTATTCTCTTGTGATAAATATTTCTCTGCCATATATTGAAGGTCGTGTAAGGTATTAGTAGTTTCCCGCACGTAAGAGAACATTATATCGTAGTCAGAATTATATTCTTGACGGATGTCTGATTTAGCTTTATTAAAAAGATTTGCCAGATAAAAACTGGTTAATAAGGCACCTAATGCCCATAACATAAAACCAAGCACCCGAAAAAGGTAGCGGGATATCTTTAGTGATGTTCGGAATGAAGATAGATATCTCAAGAGGTCGCCTGATAAAAAACGTGATTAATAATAACTGGTAACAGCATATACTAGTGTAGCAGGGAATACAAAGCAGCATTTTATACCTGGCATTCTTTGAAAAAAATAGTATAAAAAAGCAGGCATTTTAATGCCTGCTTTTTTAATACCTTGTGGGTTTTTCAGATTTGCAGCTTTATTAGCTGCAATCCGAAATTCATTGAGTATAATTTTATGGATGAATCAGGAAAAGGCGAATATTATTCCTGATCTTCTGATTCATTACTTCCTTCATCGATGGAAGAGACTGCTGTATTGCCATCCTCTTCATCATCAGGTTCAGCAACACGCTGCAAACCCACGACTTTTTCATCATCTGCCGTGCGGATTAAGGTGACCCCTTGAGTATTACGTCCGACAGTACTGACTTCAGAAACACGAGTGCGAACCAGTGTTCCCGCATCAGTAATCATCATGATCTGGTCAGTTGGTTCAACCTGAATTGCGCCAATCACGTTACCGTTACGTTCACTGACTTTGATGGAGATAACACCTTGGGTTGCACGAGACTTCGTCGGATACTCTTTCTGGGCAGTACGTTTTCCATAACCATTTTCAGTGACTGTCAGGATTTGACCTTCTCCACGAGGAATGATCAGAGAAACAACTTTATCTCCTTCTGCCAGTTTGATACCGCGGACGCCAGTTGCAGTACGCCCCATGGCGCGGACGCCTTTCACCCGAACCGTACCATCTTCCAGTATCTCTTCCTCTTCTTCAAGGAAGCGGACAACTTTACCCTGTGCAGAGAATAGCATAACTTCATTGCTGCCATCAGTGAGGTCAACGCCGATCAGCTCATCTCTTTCATTCAGATTAACTGCAATGATACCAGCACTACGCGGACGACTAAATTCGCTGAGTTTAGTCTTCTTGACAACCCCACTTGCTGTCGCCATGAATATGTTCAATCCTTCTTCATATTCACGAACAGGCAGAATGGCCGTAATACGTTCGTCTTGTTCCAATGGCAGCAGGTTAACTATGGGTCGGCCACGGGCGCCACGGCTGGCTTCTGGCAGTTGATAAACTTTCAGCCAGTACATCTTGCCTTTGTTGGAGAAGCAAAGAATAGTATCGTGGGTATTGGCGACCAACAGACGTTCAATGAAATCCTCTTCTTTAATACGTGCTGCTGACTTACCTTTACCGCCACGGCGTTGTGCTTCGTAATCAGACAATGGCTGGTATTTCACGTAACCCTGATGGGATAGTGTTACCACAACATCTTCCTGATTGATCAGATCTTCAATATTGATATCTGCGGAATTCTCAGTTAATTCAGTACGACGTTTATCTTTGTACTGTTCTTTGATAGCAAGTAACTCTTCCCGAATGACTTCCAGCAAACGTTCCGGGCTTTCCAAAATGAACAACAGTTCAGAAATGACTTTCAACAGTTCACGATATTCGTCGAGCAGTTTTTCATGCTCCAGACCTGTTAATTTCTGTAAACGCAGATCCAAAATGGCCTGTGCTTGCTGTTCGGTCAGGTAATAATTACCGTTATGAATACCAAATTCTGGTTCCAGCCATTCAGGACGTGCAGCATTATCACCAGCCTGCGCCAGCATTGCTGCAACATTGCCTAATTCCCATGCTTGAGAAATGAGGCTTGCTTTAGCTTCAGCAGGCGTTGGAGCCTGGCGGATCAGTTCGATCACAGGATCGATATTCGCCAGTGCAATAGCCAGTGCCTCAAGGACATGGGCGCGGTCACGAGCTTTGCGCAGCTCAAAGATTGTTCTGCGAGTGACAACTTCGCGGCGGTGGCTGACAAATGCAGAAAGAATATCTTTCAGGTTAAGTAGCTTAGGTTGTCCTTGATGTAGAGCAACCATATTGATACCGAATGAAACTTGCAATTGGGTGAGTGAATACAAGTTATTCAGGACAACCTCACCGACAGCATCGCGTTTCACTTCGATAACGATACGCATACCATCTTTATCGGATTCGTCACGTAATGCACCGATCCCTTCAATACGCTTTTCCTTCACCAGTTCAGCGATTTTTTCGATCAAGCGTGCTTTATTTACTTGATAAGGGATTTCATTGACGATAATGGTTTCACGGCCATTTTTTTCATCAGTCTCTATTTCTGCACGAGCCCGGATATAAATTTTACCCCGACCGGTACGGTAGGCTTCCTGAATACCACGACGCCCATTAATAATGGCCGCTGTTGGGAAATCAGGCCCTGGGATATATTCCATCAGGCCTTCAATACTGATGTTTTCATCATCAATATAGGCCAGACAGCCATCAATCACCTCAGATATATTATGAGGTGGGATGTTAGTCGCCATGCCGACCGCTATCCCTGATGAACCGTTCACAAGTAAGTTAGGAATACGGGTTGGCATTACATCGGGAATTTGCTCTGTACCATCGTAGTTAGGTACAAAATCAACAGTTTCTTTTTCTAAGTCCGCCAGCAATTCATGGGCTACTTTTGCCATGCGTACTTCGGTATAACGCATCGCAGCCGCAGAATCGCCATCAACTGACCCGAAGTTTCCCTGGCCGTCAACCAGCATGTAACGCATGGAGAATGGCTGCGCCAGACGTACAATCGTGTCATAAACAGCGGTGTCGCCATGTGGATGGTATTTACCAATCACATCCCCAACAACGCGGGCAGATTTTTTATAGGGTTTATTCCAATCATTTCCCAATACATTCATCGCAAAAAGTACACGGCGATGTACTGGCTTCAGTCCATCTCGAACATCTGGCAGTGCACGTCCAACAATAACGGACATCGCATAATCCAGATATGAGCTTTTCAGCTCTTCTTCGATATTGACCGGGGTGATTTCTCTGGCAATGTCGCTCATGGAGCCACTGTCCCTCATACTCCGAATTCAAAGGCTTAGAATTATACCACAAATTGACAGTTTTATAAAAACCAGATGCGGGTATTTCAGGATTAAGATGTGTATAATAGTTTATTATCACACATCCCCATAATACTGTTACATTTTCTGTGAACCAGCCTCTAGGAGCGATATTGCTGATGAACGCTAAAACCCCCGATTCACTCATACAATCACACGCCAATGTGGATCAACAGGAAATCGAAAAATTTGAAGCCGTTGCTTCCCGATGGTGGGATCTTGACGGTGAATTTAAACCATTGCATCGTATTAATCCATTGCGTTTGAACTACATCCTGCAACGGGCTGAGGGGCTTTTCGGTAAGAAAGTATTAGATGTTGGATGCGGTGGTGGGATCCTATCAGAAAGTATGGCTTGTGAAGGGGCGGACGTGACCGGTCTGGATATGGGTTTTGAACCACTACAAGTTGCCCGGCTGCATGCGTTGGAATCTGGTATATCAGTTAAATATGTGCAGGAAACGGTAGAAAGCCATGCTGAGCAACATCCACATTCCTATGATGTAGTAACCTGCATGGAAATGCTTGAACATGTCCCAGATCCAGAATCTGTCGTTCGTGCGTGTGCCAAATTAGTTAAACCTGGTGGTCATGTTTTTTTTTCAACCATTAACCGCAATCGAAAAGCATGGTTAGTTGCTGTTATCGGTGCAGAGTATATTTTAAATATGGTGCCAAAAGGGACACACGATGCGAAAAAATTTATTCGTCCCTCAGAGCTGATTGGCTGGCTGGATAAAACCTCGCTAAAAGATCAACATATTATCGGTTTACATTACAATCCGTTAACAGATAAATTCCGCCTTGGACACAACGTGGATGTGAACTACATGCTTCATACCCGATCAGCCTAACAGAATCAATTAAGGGATTAATAAAGCAACAAATAGATCTTATTTTTAAGATTTTATTTTGGGGTTTTCGCCGATAGGTTTGCGAAAGTAACATCAAGTAACTACGCAGGTTATCGGCTTTTCGGCAAAATTAATCCTCAAGTTATCCACAAAACTTCCTGATCTTGTACACTTGATAAAACGCGAAATTAACATTATCTTGTTATTACAGTTTTATTCACCCCCTATATATTGTGTTTCTGGACGTTTCACTGCTACTAGCTCCCAACGGATTCTCAGTCATCTTGAGGGCATCGTGCTATCAACGATCAGGAAAGGCAATTATAGGTGAAATACGAAAAGAGAAGGTGTATTTCCTCATGAACCAGAGTCTGCTAGTAACCAAGCGTGATGGACATAAAGAACAAATTGATCTTGATAAAATTCACCGGGTTGTCACCTGGGCTGCTGAAGGTCTGAAAAATGTCTCAGTGTCACAAGTAGAACTGCGTTCCCAGATTCAATTTTATGATGGCATTAAGACATCTGATATCCATGAAACCATGATCAAAGCCGCGGCAGACCTGATCTCAAGTGATGCTCCGGATTATCAGTATCTGGCCGCTCGTTTAGCCATCTTTAACCTGCGCAAAAAGGCTTATGGTCAGTTTGAGCCGCCTGCGTTATATGACCATGTTGTACGTATGGTTGAGTTAGGTAAATATGACAAACATTTGCTCGCAGACTACTCCAAAGAAGAATTCGAGCAAATGAACAGTTTTATTGACCATCTGCGTGATATGGATTTTTCCTATGCAGCGGTTAAACAGCTTGAAGGAAAATATCTGGTACAAAACCGTGTAACTGGCGAAATTTATGAAAGCGCCCAGTTCCTATACATTTTAGTTGCGGCGTGCCTGTTTTCCACTTATCCGAAAGAAACGCGCCTGGGTTACATTCGCCGTTTCTATGATGCGGCTTCTACTTTTAAAATTTCGTTGCCAACACCAATCATGGCAGGGGTTCGTACTCCAACCCGTCAATTCAGTTCCTGTGTTCTGATTGAATGTGGCGATAGCCTTGATTCTATCAATGCAACATCCAGTGCGATTGTCAAATATGTTTCTCAACGCGCAGGCATTGGTGTGAATGCTGGTCGTATTCGTGCAATGGGTAGTCCAATTCGTGGTGGTGAAGCTTTCCATACTGGCTGTATTCCATTTTATAAGCACTTCCAGACAGCAGTGAAATCCTGTTCTCAGGGGGGCGTACGTGGTGGTGCTGCGACGTTGTTCTATCCACTGTGGCATCTGGAAGTAGAAAGCTTGTTGGTACTGAAAAACAACCGTGGTGTTGAAGGTAACCGTGTTCGCCATATGGATTATGGTGTGCAGATCAACAAACTCATGTATGAGCGTTTGATCAAAGGGCAGGAAATTTCTCTGTTCAGTCCGTCTGATGTGCCTGGTTTGTATGACGCTTTCTTTGCTGATCAGGATGAATTTGAGCGTCTGTACACTCTGTATGAAAATGACAACAATATTCGTAAACAGCGCGTCAAGGCAGTAGATCTGTTCTCTTTGATGATGCAGGAGCGTGCTTCAACTGGACGTATTTATATCCAAAACGTTGACCATTGTAATACACATAGCCCGTTTGATCCGGCTATAGCACCTGTTCGTCAATCTAACCTGTGTTTAGAAATTGCACTACCAACCAAGCCATTGAACGATATTAACGATGAAAACGGCGAAATTGCACTGTGTACGTTGTCTGCTTTCAACCTTGGCGCTATTAAAAATCTAGATGAGTTGGAAGAATTGGCAGATTTGGCTGTCCGTGCACTGGACTCTCTGCTGGATTATCAAGACTATCCGATTGTTGCTGCCAAGCAGGGTTCAATGGGGCGTCGTACACTTGGCATTGGCGTAATTAATTTTGCTTACTATCTGGCGAAAAACGGTGTTCGTTATTCTGACGGTAGTGCCAATAACCTGACTCACAAAACATTTGAAGCCATTCAGTACTATTTGTTGAAAGCTTCTAATACGCTGGCTAAAGAGCAGGGAGCATGTCCGTGGTTTGGTGAAACTACTTATTCGCAGGGCATCCTGCCGATTGATACGTATAAAAAATCACTGGATGCATTAACCAGCGAACCGTTGCATATGAATTGGGAAGCATTACGTAGCGATATTCTGCAATACGGTCTGCGTAACTCAACTTTATCAGCACTGATGCCATCAGAAACATCCTCGCAGATTTCCAATGCGACCAATGGCATTGAGCCACCGCGAGGCTACGTCAGTGTTAAAGCATCAAAAGACGGTATTTTGCGCCAGGTTGTACCGGAATATGATCGCCTGAAAAGGTCTTACGAATTACTGTGGCAAATGCCTAGCATTGATGGTTATCTGCAATTGGTGGGCATCATGCAGAAATTTATTGATCAATCAATTTCTGCTAATACTAACTATGATCCGGCGCGTTTCCCTAATGGCAAAGTTCCGATGAAACAATTGCTGAAAGATTTACTGCTCGCCTACAAATATGGTGTGAAGACACTGTATTACCACAACACCCGTGATGGTGCGGAAGATGTTCAGGATGATTTGGAAGAGGTTGTTGAATCTGCTGATTCCGATTGTGAAGGCGGCGCGTGTAAAATTTGATTTGAGGAAACTATGTCCTATACCACTTTTTCACAAGTAAAAAATGATCAATTACAGGAGCCGATGTTTTTCGGCCAGTCTGTGAACGTAGCACGTTATGATCAGCAAAAGTATCCTATTTTTGAAAAGCTGATCGAAAAACAGCTCTCGTTTTTCTGGCGTCCAGAAGAAGTTGATGTATCCCGTGACCGCATTGATTTCAATGGGTTGCCAGATCACGAAAAGCATATTTTTATCAGTAACCTGAAATACCAGACATTACTGGATTCTATTCAGGGGCGTAGCCCGAATGTAGCATTTCTACCATTGATTTCGATTCCTGAATTAGAAACGTGGGTTGAAACATGGTCGTTTTCAGAGACAATCCATTCGCGCTCTTATACGCATATTATCCGTAATATTGTTAATGATCCTGCGGTTATATTTGACGATATCGTGGCAAATGAGCAGATCTTGAAGCGTGCGAAAGACATTTCGAAGTATTACGACGATCTGATTGAAATGACCAGCTACTATCATCAATTAGGTGAAGGTACGCATAGCGTTGCTGGTCAAGAAGTAACAGTTAGTCTGCGTGCGCTGAAAAAACAGCTTTATTTATGTTTGATGAGTGTTAACGCATTGGAAGCGATTCGTTTCTATGTCAGCTTTGCATGTTCATTTGCTTTTGCTGAACGTGAATTGATGGAAGGAAATGCGAAGATAATTAAATTAATCGCCCGTGATGAAGCCTTGCATTTGACAGGTACTCAACACATGTTGAACTTGCTGCGTTCTGGTCAGGATGATCCTGAAATGGCAGAAATTGCCCAAGAGTGTGAACAGCAATGTTATGACCTGTTTGTGCAGGCGGCAGAGCAGGAAAAAGAGTGGGCGGATTATCTTTTCAAAGATGGCTCCATGATTGGTCTGAACAAAGATATTTTGTGCCAGTATGTTGAATATATTACCAATATTCGCATGCAGGCAGTGGGCTTGGAGTTGCCATTTGAAACACGCTCTAATCCAATTCCTTGGATTAATTCGTGGTTGGTTTCTGATAACGTTCAGGTGGCTCCACAGGAAGTCGAAGTCAGCTCTTACTTGGTCGGTCAGATTGATTCGGAAGTCAATACTGAGGATCTCAGCGGTTTCGAACTCTGATATGGCTGATTACAAAGTTACCCTGCCGTCTGGGCAGGGATTATCTCTCTATTATTCTTCCAGTTTGCACAGTAACTTGTTGGAAGCGTTAGAACAAGGCAAAGTTCAGACTGAATATCAATGCCGTGAGGGGTATTGTGGTTCCTGTCGGGTAAGACTAGTGAAAGGGAAGGTAGGGTATCCTTGTAAGCCGTTGGCATTTGTTAATGATGGTGAAATCTTACCTTGCAGCTGCTATCCCCTTTCTGACATCGAAATTGAGCTGTAATTCATTGATGGATGACAATTATCATCCCAACAGACAGAATTATTCATCCTTTCTGCTTTGTAATATTTGTAATATCAAGCTTGTTTTTAATTGTGAACATATCAGAGTTATAAGTTGATATGTTCACTTATTTATTCTTTTATCTGCTGATCTAATAAGAAAAAAATTGTGTGGTGACATATATATACAGAACATCAATTTTTTCATAATTTTAATTTAATCTGCTTCTTTATTGATTCTTCCTATCTGATCTGGTATCAAGTATATAATTATCTATATACCTTTGGGTTCATTCCTTTGCTATTGTATTACCTCTTGAATCTTCTGCTATATATATCAGAAAAGTGATTTTAGCTATTTCAGGGAATATTGACTGAATATAAATATGTTATAGATTTCAAATAACTATTTATAGAAATTCTGGAAAATAAAAGATAAATATAATTTACTCAATATAATCTAATCTATAGGATAAGCTAAGAAAAATGTAAGGAGCATAACCATGTATAAAATTGATTATAATTCGTACCGTTCAACTAAAAGTTTTAACCGACGTCCTCGATTTTTAGTGATGCACTACACTGCCTTAAATTTCAAGAAATCTATTGAGGCATTAACAGGAGAATCAGTTAGTGTGCATTATTTAGTACCTAACCCAGATGATCAAACCTATAAGGAAGCAGGGTTCGAGGGAGTACGTATATTTAATTTGGTTGATGAAATTGAAAGAGCCTGGCATGCGGGAGTCAGTAGCTGGTCAGGCCGAAGCAATTTGAATGATACAGCTATTGGCATTGAAGTTGTTAATGAAGCCAGTGATGATTGTGGCGTCATGACCTTCCCACCGTACCATCCGGATCAGGTTAATGCAATTAAAGAGCTGGCAATTAATATACTACAACGATATCCAGATATTACTCCAACTCACGTTATCGGGCATTCTGATATTGCTGTGGGTAGGAAAAGCGACCCAGGCCCTGCTTTTCCCTGGAAAGAATTATATGAAGCAGGGGTTGGTGCATGGTATGACGAAGAGACTAAACAAAAGTATATTGAAGAGTTTGAGCAATCTTTCCCTGAGAAAGATAAGATTTTAAAGAAATTCAGCCAGTACGGTTATGATATTTCTGGAGCAAATGAAAAAGCTGGATATCAAGACTTGATTAAAGCATTTCAAATGCACTTCCGTCAATCAAACTATGACGGGTGCCCAGATATAGAAACTATCGCAATTATATATGCTCTGGTTGAGAAATATTTCAATAAGTCATAGTAATCTATGTTATTAATATTGGGTGATGCTATATAACCATCTAAAATATAAGTAATAATTATAATTAATTACCCTGATAATTACCTTTTGTTAAACACAATCTTGATGAGTTTTAAGATGCAGCTAATGGTAAAGAGTAGTGAAGCCAGTAAAGCAACAATCTGGAAGACAGAGAGGAAAAGTGTTTTGCCGTGTATTATCAGGGGATCTTTTTTGTTGGCATTATTAATTGAAAGAAATTATATCTTTCTGATGTTTTGGTTTCTACCTTGCTCTTTGATGAATGTTCATCTAATCTAAATGTTTTCCTTTAGGTAACTTATAGTTGATTAATCGTATAATTTTTTTATCTGTTTTTTTACTATTCATTACAAAGGCTGTTTGATGCAAAGATTGTCAGGAGCTTAAAATGGGAAGACTGTTGGCTATCATTGTTGTGGTGATGGGGGGAGTAGCGATGATATGTAATATCGCGGAAGCAAAATCACCTCATGATGGCGAGTACTTGTGTAGGGTAAATAAAGAATTAAATGATGCTACTATCAAAAATGATGGAATGTACTTTTTTCCAACTAATCAGGATACTGTTAGAGTTTCCTATAAAAATGCAAGCTTTATTATTCATGAAACAAAACCAGAAGTCTTTGTTAGCCCTACATTAATGCCTATAACCCAATTTGGAATATTAAATAAAAAAGAACTTTTAGAGATAGGTGAGAATACCTTAATATATGGTGGAAAAAGTCATGGATTAGGGTATTTTAGGCCAGGTAAAAATGAATTTTTTATTTCTAAAATAAACATCCCTGGTATAAAAGGTGCCTATATTTTATCTTTAGAATATTGTGTGAAACAGACATAATAAACATCAAGAGGATTATTTATACCATAATGCTTCCTTAAAATATATTATCAAATCTATCAACTTAATTATTTTTTATTCTATATCAATTGTACTGACTTTATCAGGCTGAATAGCTATATTCCTTGAAGGAATATACTCATTTGTTGTTGTATGGTTCAGGGTATTTAGGGAATACCAAATAACGAAAAGCTTTGTGCAAGTTGGCTAATATACGAACGAGGTTAATAAAAAAGCCAGTTATTGTGTCTGAACTGGCTTGCCTTCTCTGTGCTAACATAGCTTTTACATAAAGCGTTTTGTTGACAGACGAATGACGACGCAATGTACATTAGAGAAGAAAGATTTTACAGATTTCATGATGATTTTCCTTGAGAATTATAAATTGTGATTTACTTCACGAAAATCTAGATTCTGTGAGGCATTTTATGCTCAAAATGAAAAGAGTCAAGATATTTATTAAATTATTTTTTTAAAATTTAAAAAAATTTTGAAATTTAATTTAGTTTATTGAAAATAAAGATATTTTTATTAATTAGGGAAGGGGTATTCAGTCTATCTTGCTGTTTTTTATTGTTCGTATTGTGATATGTCCGTAGGAATTTTTTGCTGTCTATACTTTATCCATAGGGTGTGATGATAAGCCATACTATTGGAGATAGCTTGTGGAGATAAGTGAAAATGGCATCAATAAGATAAAAAGTTATGAGGGATTGAGATTAAAAGCATATCCTGATCCTGCTACTGGGGGGGAGCCTTGGACAATTGGTTATGGACACACAAAAGGAGTTGAGCCAGGGCAAATGATCACAAAACAACAAGCAGAGGCACTGTTACGTGAAGATTTAAGTCCTATTTATGATGTATTAGGACAATATGTTAAAGTGCCTTTAACACAAGGGCAATTTGATGCTTTATGTTCGCTTATTTTTAACGTGGGAATTGGAAACTTTATTCATTCGACTTTATTGAAAAAATTGAATCAAGGTGATTATCAAGAAGCTGCACAGGAATTTCTGAAATGGGATAAAGTTAACGGGAATAAACTATCAGCCTTACTTGCCCGTAGAAAATCTGAACAAGAAATGTTTTTATCGTAAGTTTGTTACTAAGAATACCAGACATGATAAATAATAATGATATAAAATTTACAATAATAACATTTTATTAATCAACATAATCTATCGATGAATTAACCTGATATTCACTTCAGTCACTAGCATGTGCTGGCAAAATACCAGCACATAATTACTGTTTACCAATATTATTTTATTTCAGTATCAATAACTTGATAGAAAGCATTAGCTGTATCATCGATTGTCCAGATGCCAAGAATAACATGGTATCCTGAGCGTTTTGGTACTTCACACGTTATATTAACTTCTTTTGATGGGCGTTTTCCATTATCCTCTTGTGAACAGAAAGGAGTGAGATCAAATTGTGCACGAGTAAGAGGCTTATTAGGATCCCAATTAGGTTTAGTAATAAAGAACTGCCATGAAGTTGTGCTGTGCTGCGCAGTTAAATGCCATTTAAATACATTTTCGCCTTTGTTGATAGGGACATGATGCCAACGATTTTTACTTTGTTCATTGAGTTGTTTAAACTGTCCAACACCTGCACTGGCAATTTGACCATCAGGAGGCCCAGCTTCAGGAAAGCCCTTTGGACCTTCAACAGATTGTGGTTCATACATAACAGGCCCACAATTTTTATTGATACCTTTTTTACATAGAAGAGCCCTACTTGGAGGGCTCTCTATATATCCATGGCGACTTTGGGTTTCAGCATTAGCAGATAATGGGATTGTGCATAAGGCCGTCAATCCCACTAAAAATAATGACTCTTTAATGTTCATGATTGAATTTCCTGTTTTTTCCGTACTTGACTGTAAAATAAGTAAATTTACTAATATTTATTATATTAAGTAGATTTTATGAAATTAATTAATCTAACATAATGACATACAAATGTTTATAATAAAATTATTAAGTTATAAATACTTAATTTATGATAGAAGTATAACAGAAAGAAATCCGATAGATAAAATTTCCTCTCTGGAATAAGGAGGGGGGAAGTGAAATGAGAAGAAAATGAGAGTATGCGGAGAAATAAGTAAAGGTTTGAATAAAAACCAGTAAAATTATAATAGGAAAACATACAATATAGAAAAATCTTATATTTTTCAAAAATCAATTAAATATGAATTAAGTTGTAACAATAGTGTTGATCTTAGTGCTGATGTCAGAAATGCTTATTACCAAAATTCGTCATAGTCAATGGGAAAGGTTTGGGCGAGTGATTAATACATATAGAAGATATGAATATAATAGAAAGCCGGATTAGGCCTTCTATTTGTATTTAGATAATTTTTTCTATTCGGTAGAGTAATTTTTTAAAAAGCAAATCCCTTAACCTATTAATCTGATATTTAGGTTCTTTTTTCTTTAATAAGTGACGATAATTTTCTCTTAGTCTTTTTTGTTTAATTCTCTCTTTTTGTAAAGTTGAAGAAACACTATTGGAATCTCCATTAAATACCATGGAAGGTAATAAGCAGTACACATTAACAATTCTTTGCATTCTAAAAACGCCCCACATGTCGCACTCCCACTTTAGTGGAGACATTCTTCTGATTAATTGTCTAGCTGATTTGTTGTTTATTACATAACCATACGCCCCAGATGCTTCATAAATAGAATGAATGTCATATTTTTTTGATTTTAGTTTAATATTCTTTATATAACTTTCTGGTGGTGATAACAGAAAGACATTTGGTTTTCTCACATTGTCAATCAACTTTATTTCGTTTAATGCATTTATCAGATCTTGAGATAATATCGCATCATCTTCCAGTATTAGTGCATGTGGGATATTCTCATCTACTATTTTCTTATAAATAAGCAAATGACTTAGTGAGCAACCTATTTCTCCTTTGGTTAATTTACATTCAGGATAATCATATACTATTTCAGAAAGATAAGTATCTGACAAGCCAGAACCGTATACCGCGTCTATAAACTCGATATTTAAATTCATATGGATTCTTTTATGGTTGAATAATCAGGAAGTTGCTTCCCATTTACAATTTCTTGCAATTTATTAGATAAAGTATCTATATTATTTAAAGGATATAATTCTCCATTTATACCATCTTTAATTATATCAGATGGTCCTGTTTGACAATCTGAGCTAATAACATATATTCCATAGGATATTGCTTCACATAGAACCATCCCAAAGCCTTCATAAGATGAAGTTAGCAATAAACAGGTTACATTTTTAATATTTTCTATTATATATTCCCAGGGATTTTTTTGCCATCCATGCCATTTAATTTTATCCTCAATTTTAAGATTATGTGCTAATCCCTTTAGTTTGGCAATTTCGTGGATATCGCCAGAGCCAACAATATTTAATAACCAATTTCCTTTTATTTCAGAAAGTGATAAAAATAATTCTTTTAAATTCTTTTGCCCATCGAAATTAATTCTGCCTAAATATAAAAAATAATGTTCGTTTTCTGAACGACTGATTATTTCATATTTTGGCGTGATAGGATTATAAATAGTATACACAGTATTGGGCTTAGCACCCATATCGTAAAGCTGTTTAGAAATTCCTGAGCTTATGGATAAGTGCTCATCTGCTAATAACGTATATTCTATTTTATAGAGCCCATGCAATGTGAAATGATGCCAAGAAAAAATTTTCGTATTTTTAAAACAAAATCTTCTTGCCCATAGGGATATGTAACATGTTAAAGAATCGTAAGAAATGATATTTTTCGGTTTGTGTTCTGATATTAACTTTGACAATTCATATGCAAAATGTATTCTTCTTAATTTTGTGTTTCTAATATTCGATTTAATTCGAATGAATTTTTTCTCACCAAGCCATTGATCGTCAGGATTTTTAAAATTATCCTCAAAAAATACGAATAATATGTCATAATCACCTTTATATGATGACATTATTCTATGAAAACTATTAAAAACAGTTTCCATTCCACCGAACCCGCCTACATTATACCCGGCAATAAAAATTTTTTTCGGATTCATTTTCATCTCAATAAGTTAAACGTGTACTATTATAGGGAGTATACATTATTGCGTTTGTAGGTATCTATTCATATTCTGTTCAAACAGTCAAATTTGATGTTCCTATTCCATTAACAGAGTCGCTTGGTGTGCTTATCGACTTCACTTTCATTAATGGAGTCGGAGGTCACTTATCACCGATATTCTGTTATGGTATGAAAATTGGTTAGTAAAGGTGAATAATTAGATAGTTTTTTTAATACATCTCAAATCGAAATAATTAAGAAAACCAACAAGAAAAAAGAAGTTCCACACTTCTTTGACCAGTAATAAAACTTCTCTTAAAATTAGTGCATTTCTGCTATTTCCCGCCGATCATTTTACACCACGAAAATTTCACCCATAAAAAAACCAACCGTAAAAGGTTGGTTTTTCTGGGGAAATTTGGTCGGCATGATAGGATTTGAACCTACGACCCCCGACACCCCATGACGGTGCGCTACCAGGCTGCGCTACATGCCGATGACTTTGCTTATAGTACCTTTTTTTATCCGCAAAGCAAGCCCCTTGTTTAGTGAGTGATTGATTTTTAAACAATTAGTCTGCTAAAAATCGTTTAATTTCAGTTAGTATTTGTAACAACTGGGTCAGATTAGGTTTGGTATTTTGGATCTCATTGCCGTTTAGGTCATACAAATGGTATTCGCCATTCTTGGAAAGGTAGATTGTGTTTTGGTCTGTTGTCACAATTAATGAACCATTTTCACCAGTGATCAGCCAAGGAGTATTTCTTTGAGCTCTGAAAAGATCTTCTCCTTGCGAATAATCATCGGGGATATTACTGACATGCAATAAACGTTGCATTAATGTTGTCATAATATCCTGATGGCCAGTCAATTTGTTAATGGTTTGTGCCGGTGTGTCTGGCCAATGGATAATCAATGGAACGTGCATCTGTTGACGATTAAATTTATCGCCTGTAAACCATTTTGGTGGAGAATTTGTAATGGTGCTGCCATGTTTAGCAGTAATAACAATAATAGTATTGTTTAAGGCACCTTTATGTATCAAGGTTTCCAGAACATGGTTGATTTCAATATCCAGTGTTTTCTTGTCAACTTTATCTGATGAAGGTGGAATACCATTCAAGTTTAAGAATGAAAACCATGGAGTTGTGTTATTACGCAAATTTAGCCACTGTTGCCATTGTTCTAAGGTTAAGCTGTCATTGGGTTTGTCAACGTTGGGGAGTGAATAGTCAGTTAAAATCGCTTGGCGGTAAAGTGGGGTTTTGAATCCATCTGATGAGTATAAACCAAACTGATACCCTTGATGAGTCAAGGCATCTATAAGTGCCGAAGATTTTCTGCTGTAAAGAATACCATCCAGATAGCCAGATGATATGCCGTAGAATAATCCGAATAACGCAGTATCGTTCTGCATACCAGTGCTAAAGTGCTGGGTGAACTGGATGTTATTTTTTGTGAAGCGTTCAAGGAATGGCATCTCATTAGCGGTAATGTCATCATTATTCAAACCATCTACAACCAATAACAATAAATTATAACCGCGTCCGCTATCACGGTAAGATAACGTATTCAATGGATATTCAACGGTTAGCGCAGAAGGATTGCCTTGCTGGCTTATACGACGCTGGTACTCTTGTTTATCCAGCAGACCATGCTTTTCAAGAAACTTACGGGCTGTCATTGGGTATGAAAGTGGTAAGTTCGAACGTTGCATGGTAATAGGCCGATAAAAATTGGCATCTGCCCAGATATACATCATATGAGAAGCAACAAAAGCTGTGATAAATACAGCGGCTAATGGTTTGCCGAACTTTTGTCGATTCAGGCTGCGCAATTTTTGCCAACTCCACGTACCGTATAGCATCTGTACCAAAAAAATAACTGGTATGCAGATGAACATCAGTTGCCATTCTCTTGCCCGTTCACCTTGTTCTGGGTTGGTTACTAGATCCCAAACCAGTGGTGTCAGGTGTAGGTGAAAACGCACATAGATGGAGGAGTCAAGTATCAACAGTGTTAACCCTGCTGTTGCCACGGTGGCAGAAAGGAATCGTAGCAACCTCTGTGACATAACAATAAATGTCAGCGGGAATAACACCAATAAATAAATAGTGAAAACAATGAAGCTGAAATGACCGAGCCAACTGACTAGCGCATAAATGCGACCAAACAGTGAACCCGGCCAATCCGATGCAAATAAATAGCGACTGCCCAGCACAAGACTGAACATAATATTGAACAGAGCGAACCAGTGTCCCCAACTGATCATCTGAGAAACTTTTTCGCGGTAATGCTGGCGGCTAGTCACCATATTTTCTTACGTTAATTTTTTAATGGAAAAATTAATGCGCTTTATCTTCATTGATTGAAGATTGTAACGCGTGTGCAAACGAGTTTGCGATATGTCTGCGTTGGGCAGGAGCAATACTCGTGTTGATTAAATTTGTGACCATATTGCCTAAAACCATTAATGAAAGATCGGTAGGAATATGGTTTTTCTCGAAAACATTTACCAGTTCAGCTAGTAAATGTTCAACTTTTTCATCGCTGTAGCGAGAAGATTGTGGCATGACTCAAATATCCTGAATATACAAAGCCTCATATATTACCGTATAGAGGGGGTATTTTCTGCTTTTTTATGACAATTTAATTTCTTTATTGTGCAAATTGTTGTCATGCTTTTAGCTGTTGCATCATTTTAGTCTCTGAAATGAGTAACGTTAACAATTAAATTGTGAACGCTTTTCCATCATTGGGATTTTTGGTTGCAGCAGAGGGGTAACAGTGTTTGAATACGCCGCTAACTGCAAGGCCCAGAAGGTCAACGCTGTAAAAGGAGTATAAATAATGAGTCTGGAAATTACCCAGATCGCGTTACATCAGTTGATTAAACGTGATGAACAAACACTGGAAGTGATTTTGCGGGATTCTCTGCTGGATACTAATGAGGTAGTGGAAGAGATGATGGCAGAATTACATCGTGTGTATAGCGCTAAAAGCAAAGCTTATGGTGTGTTCAATGATGACAGTGAACTTGCAGAGTCACTCCGTCATCAACGTAAGGGGAATGAAGATTTTTTAGGTTTTAGCCGAGCTGCAACCGTTCGTTTGAAAGATGAACTGACAAAATACCCGTTTGCAGAAGGTGGTACTGTGTTGTTTTGTCAGTACCGATATTTAGCTGTGGAGTATTTGTTAATTGCGGTTCTTAACAGTTGTAGTAGCACTTCTGTCAATGAAGAGTTAGATGTAAATACAACGCAGTATCTTGATATTCCTCATGCTGATATTGTTGCCAGAATTGATTTAACTGAGTGGGAAACTAACCCTGGCTCTTGTCGCTATTTGACTTTCCTGAAAGGGCGGGTAGGGCGCAAGGTTTCTGACTTTTTCATGGATTTTCTGGCTGCCAGTGAAGGAATGAATACTAAAGTACAGAATAAAGGGTTATTGCAAGCAGTAGATGATTATTGCAAATCCGCTCAGCTAGATAAAAATGAGCGACAAGCCTATCGCCAACAGGTTTACAGTTATTGTAATGAGCAACTACAGGCGGGCGAGGAGATTAAATTGCAGGAACTGTCGCAAGAATTACCACCATTGGGTGAGCATAACTTCCAGCAATTTTCACAAGATAAGGGATACGAGTTGGAAGAAAGTTTCCCAGCAGATCGCAGTACATTGCGTCAGTTGACCAAGTTTGCTGGCAGCGGTGGCGGATTGACAATTAATTTTGATGCTATGTTACTCGGAGAAAGAATTTTCTGGGATCCGGCAACAGATACATTAACGATTAAGGGAACTCCTCCAAATCTGCGTGATCAACTGCAACGCCGTGGCAGTGGTAATCACTAAAATATTTCGATTCTAAGTTTGAAATAGTTATAAACGAAATGGTAAAAATAAATAACGCCGCAAATGCGGCGTTATTTACTCGGCGTCCCGATAAAAGCTCGATTGTGGCTAATTAAGCACGCAGGAAATCAATGTGCGTCAGTTTAGGTTTAAACGGATGACGCTGTACTGCCTGCACTTTAACTTTAGTTTCTTTACCATCAACAACCAGAGTCAGAACTTCGTAGAATTCTGGCTTGCTTTCGTGGTTGATAACTACATCGTGATCCAGTTCGATAGAAACTGGCTCTTGGTTACCACCATAAATGATTGCTGGAAACTTGTTAGCTCTGCGCAGGCGGCGGCTCGCACCCTTACCCTGCTCTTTACGTACTTCTGCATTAATAGTTAACATTATTTTTTCTCGATAAAAGAAGAAAATAAATCCTGCTACAGGCGACCCAGCAGCAGGTTCGATACTTGGCTTAACATTATGGATTACGCTAAGCGGGCGGCATTTTAACGAAAAACCTATATGACGGCAAATAGAAAGTACTTTGTTGTGAGTAATTACACTGCTTAATACAGGTCGTCAGCCCGTCGGAAGCGGCCTTGATAATCAAAAATTTTTTCCCGGATCTGCCAGAACTGCCCTTTTTTTCGTGCAACAACAAAATCAGGGTGTCGTAGTAAAGGAAGTTGATGAGCAATATCTCTAGCTGTTTTCCACTGTAAAGGAATGCCTGGTGCTCGTTGATGATGGCGCACAAATTGCAGTTCAAATACTTTTTTTTGGTCAGGCGTTGTCAAACGGAATAATTCAGATACGTTTGCCCCATCTTCATCGTAATAAGTAATTTTGAGCCATTCGCCTTTATTGTCGTTACCCGGCGTTAATTGCATTCCACCACAACGTAGTACAAGAGCATCTTTGAGTTTAAGGGCTGCTTTCAGCATATCATCAGGGTCGACCAGCACTTCTTGACAACGATGGCAACGTCGGGCTGCGATATCGTTTTCTGCTCCGCAATGCGGGCATGATTTGAAACGAAAGCGAAAATCACATTGGTGTCTTTTTCCTGTTTCGTCTTCTTCCCATCCTTGGCAACGGCGTCCAAAGTGTTCAATGATATCACCCTCTGCGGTGCATTTTCCCCAGAAGGTATTGGCAAACTGACAGATTGGGCAGAATACTTGCACAGGCTGATTTTGTGAACTGGGTTTATGGCTGCCGACTTCAGGAGTATAAAGGTCGTGAGGGTTGCCCGCATAGTCTAAAATTAGGCACTCTTTCTTATCAGGAAACAAGCGTAATCCACGGCCGACAATCTGCTGATAGAGGCTCACGGACTCTGTTGGACGCAATATCGCAATGAGATCGACGTGAGGTGCATCAAACCCTGTTGTCAGAACAGCAACATTAACCATATAGCGTAGTTGCTGTTTTTTGAAAGCGTGGATCAGAAGATCCCGTTCAGTGCTCGGTGTATCGGCGCTGACTAATGCTGCCTGTCCTGTGGGAAGTAACAGGAAAATTTCTTTTGCATGTTCAACTGTGGCAGCAAAAATCATTACACCCTTCCGATCTGCTGCATATTCAATGATCTGCTTGACAATGTGTGGCGTAATACGTTTCTGTCGTTTAATTTCCCGACTCAAATCAGCTTCATTGAAAATGCCTTGCTGGCTGGTACGTACTTGACTGAAATCATATTGCATTATGGGCATATCTAACCTTTCTGGAGAAACCAGAAAGTGGTGTTTGATCATATAACGTAATGGAAGTTCATAAATACAGTCACGAAAAAAGCAATTTTCATCACCACGTATCATGCCATGATAGTGATACTGATAAATCCAGCCAACACCTAAACGGTAGGGCGTTGCGGTTAAACCCAGGATCCTGATCTGAGGATTATTTTTCTGGAGTTGCTGGATAATTTGCTGATATTGACTGTTTTCATCATCATTAATCCGGTGGCACTCATCAATGATTAGCAGTGAGAAGTTGTGATCAAAATGGTCTAAATTGCGGGCTACAGATTGAATGCTGCCAAAGACAACTTTTCCTTCACTCTGCTTTTGATGCAGCCCGGCAGAAAAGATATCTGCTTTCAGGTTATAAGAACAATATTTACTATGGTTTTGTGCAACCAGTTCTTTAACATGTGCCAGTACTAAAACCCGGCCGTGAGCCAGTTTAGCCAGTTCAGCAATGACAAGACTTTTGCCTGCACCAGTAGGTAAAACAATAACTGCGGGTTTTTTATGTTTGCGGAAATGACGAATGGTCGCATCTACCGCTTCTTGTTGATAAGGGCGTAAAGTAAAAGCCATTGTTATGTTACTGTCACGAAGATCGAGTAAAAGATGGTTGATGGAGAGGATAACATTTTTCCTTCAACCTGCCGACGAGAAAATATTATCAGGTTCAGTGTGCTATAACAGATAGTTTATGGTTATTATAGTTATTTGATCTACTATTATTCTGCAAATTATCTGCTTAATTTTGTGTTCAAAGTGGCTTTGAAATTGCCTGTCATATCAGAGGCGTTTTCATATTTATTTTTTGTTAGGTATAACTATTCATGCGATTGGATAAATTTTTATCACAACAATTGGGTATTAGCCGTAATGATGTCGGGCGTGAATTACGTGCTGGGCGAGTTACTGTTGATGACGAAACCATCAAAACAGGGGCATATAAGTTGAAACCTGAGCAGGTAGTTGCCTACGAAGGAACAATATTGGAGCAATTGGACGGTCCACGTTATTTTATGTTGAATAAGCCACAAGGGTATGTGTGTTCGACTGATGATCCATCAAATCCAACTATTTTGTATTTTATTGATGAGCTTGTTGCCCATAAACTGCATTCTGCAGGGCGATTAGATATTGATACTACAGGCTTAGTATTATTGACGGATGATGGTCAGTGGTCACATCGTATTACTTCACCCAAGCACCATTGTGAAAAAACTTACCTTGTAACACTGGAACACCCAATATCAGAGGATACTGAGGAAAAATTTCTTGTAGGTGTTCAACTGAATGGAGAAAAGACACTGACAAAACCGGCAAAATTAGAGCTCATTGAGCCTCAGCTTGTTCGTCTGACTATCAGTGAAGGACGATATCATCAGGTAAAACGGATGTTTGCTGCCGTGGGGAATCATGTTATTAAGCTTCATCGTGAACGTATTGGCGAAATTTATTTGGATCCCAAATTAGGGCCAGGGGAATATCGAGCGTTGACGGAACACGAAATTAAGAGCATACAAATGCCAGTAGCTTAATTTTTTATCTATTCATAGTTGTTTTGGGAAAAAAGCGTGCAACAACAACGATTATCCTATTTGGGATTAGTCCTTATTCTTGGGCTGCTCTCTATGTTAATGCCATTGGCAATTGATATGTATTTGCCAAGCATGCCAACAATAGCCATTGATTTTGGTGTCAGTGATGGCAAAGTTCAAATGACATTGAACAGTTACATGCTGGGGTTTGCTATTGGTCAAATAGTTTATGGGCCAATGTCTGATAGCTTGGGACGTAAGCCCGTTATTCTAGGTGGCGTGATTGTTTTTGCAATATCATCTGCTGCATGTGCTTTGGCACAAAATATAGGTACTTTTATTTCCATGCGTTTTTTGCATGGTTTTGCTGCGGCATCGGCCAGTGTTGTGATTAACGCTTTGATGCGTGATATGTTCACGAAAGATGAGTTTTCACGCAGTATGTCGTTTGTGACACTGGTAATGATCATAGCTCCGCTATTAGCTCCCATGTTAGGTGGGATGGTGATGGTATGGTTCAACTGGCATGCTATTTTTTGGTCTATCACAATTGCTGCGGTAATAGCTGCATTTTTATTTGCTGTTTTTATCAGGGAAACACTACCTAAAGAGAAAAGGCTGCGTTTCAATCCAAAGGTCACTTTAGGGCAGTTTGTTATGCTGTTTAGGCAGCGCCAAGTGTTGTGCTATATTTTGGCAAGTGGTTTTTCTTTTGCCGGAATGTTTTCTTTTCTTAATGCCGGGGCATTTGTTTATATCCAATTAAATGGTGTTCCTGCACAGCATTTCGGTTATTACTTCGGATTAAACATTATCTTTATGTTTATCATGACAACCATCAATAGTCAGTGTGTCCGCAAATATGGCGCATTAAATATGCTGAATTTTGGCATATTTATTCAATTCGTTATGGGGTTATGGTTGTTATTCAGCACTATGTTTGATTTGGGTTTTATTTCTTTGGTGTTGGGTGTAGCAATTTATATCAGCAGCATTTCTTTGATTACTTCCAATGCGATGGCCGTTGTGTTGGATGATTACCCTCATATGGCTGGAACAGTAGCTTCATTATCTGGAACCATACGTTTCAGTATTGCTGCCTTGGTTGGGGCAATTTTATCTTCTGCTCCTGAAAAAAGTGCTTGGCCAATGGTTGGTTCGATGGCCTTGTGCGTAATATTAGCGATGATATTGATTGTTTATGCACGCAAAGCTAAGACATAAAATAATCAAAGAAGCCATCTGTATTTTCAAGTGGCTTCTTACTTTTTTTCATGTCTATATCGTTGCTGGAGCTTATAGCGATATTAAGTGTACCAATACCTCAGTTTTCTTTTCTTAGAAAACAGAGCTCTTAGAAAACAGAGTTCTCAGGAAACATCATTTCCATCCGTAAAAACCCAGAAGAATTTTCCTATAAATTAAAAATAGTTTGTTTATTGGATAAACAGAAAATACCGAACGATTAGCAGGAAAATATCGATGCTTGTTAATTTGATGATATCAGCCGAATCCTCTGTGTTGGTTTTTTGTTAACTTTAAAATGTTAAATATATGAACCCAGAGGATGAATAGTGTGTTGATAATTAACATTTTGTAAAACAAGGATATTGTGAGATCGCTATTGTGTAGCACAATTCATGAAAACATAAATTTGTAAATAAAATTTGAACATAAAGTTGCTGTTTTGCATAAAAATAAGTTGAATTTTTTACCAAAACAGTATAAATATATACAAAGTGCGAGTTTGATCTCATTTTTTTCCCAATTGAAGATGAAAAAAGTGTGATATTGTAATTTTTATTTTAACTTTTTATTTACTTTTTTGTTGGGTGGTTATTCGGTTTTGACGAGTCGATAGCCTACAGTTGGTGGTTAGATGTATTAATGTTGTTTCTGATAGGAATAATACGTGAATAATATCCAACTTTCGGTAGTACACAGACTGCCGCAAAGTTATCGGTGGTCATCTGGCTTTGTTGGCACAAGAGTTGAAATCTTGCCAGAGGAAGAGGCAGATATAGGGAGTAGCCTGATGGGGCTGAAATTGTTAAGCCATGAAGGCGAACATGCATGGAGTATTTTGCGTGATATAAATCAGTCTATTTCTGATATGCAGATAGTAAGTGCGGTAATTGAGTGGGAAGGTGAGCCATGTTTGTTTTTTGCTCGAGAGGATGAAAGTGCTGTGATATGTCGGCTCAAGACATTAGGTGCTGCAATTGCGGAAAATATTACTGCATTTTACCCACTTTAATAAATAATAGCCGGATAAAAAACGCTTCCTAATGGAAGCGTTTTTTATATCTGCAAGGGAAAAATAGGGAAAGAGAAGTCAGGTTCAGGATTATATCGAGGCGTTAATGTTGTCTGATAAAATACGTCTGGCACCATAATAACGCTTGCTCCAGTAGGTATCATTTAATCTGGAAACAATGACTCCACTGCTGGTTGATGCATGTACAAATTGGTTATTACCGATATAAATGCCAACGTGACGCCTATAAACACCTGTTTTGAAGAGAACTAAATCACCCGCTTTTAACTTGGAACGGCTGACTGTTTGGCCTATCTTCTGTTGCTCCGAGGTAGAACGTGGTAATTCCATACCAAATTGATCATGAAAGGTGCGCTGGACAAAAGCTGAACAATCAATGCCACGTTTGTACTTCCTCCAAGCCGATAGGCAACGCCTTTCCAATCTGCATATTGGTTAAGGAGCTTGGATTTAATATCCAGATTTTTAACTAAAGTTTCAAATTCATCCTGAGATGTTTGCAGTAGAAAATGCTTTTGACCATTCACTGTATGAGTTTCAGTGTTTTTACTACGTATTTGGGAATCTGGAGAACTACATGCGCTCAGTGCCACTGCCGCGATAATTGCGGGGATTAACCGCAATATATATCTCACTATTGGTTGAGATTTGACCATTATATTAATTTTCCCTTGCAGTCCTTAATGTGACTTATCGCCGTCATTAAAATATTAAACGCCTTAAAGACTAGTAGAATATGGCGAATTGACAAACTTTCTGTCCCTAAAGTGTGTGAAGCCACACATTTTATTAATATCTTTACAAAACGATTATTTTAATAAAAGGACTTGCGAAAGGGTACAGAAATTATGAGAAAAAAGCGAGAGATAAAAAGAGTTATTTACAAAAAATTAGATTATAAACTAAGAGGTTAGAATGATCTTGGTGATTTTATTCTCATTCGAGAAAAGTTGTGTGGTAACGGGGAGATAGATCACATCTCCCTATTAATATCGTTTTAATGAGTACGGCCGATATGAGGTAATTTTTTATCTAGCCATGCCGCCATAATGTCACTGAGTGGTGTCAATAACACCCAGCTCATTCCAATTAATGTCAGTGATAATGAACCGACAGCAATGTCTGTAAACCAATGAGCACCTGCCATGATACGGGGAAGGGCAAAAGTGATCATAATCAGTAAAGCAATGAAGAACGCTCTGCGAGAAATATAGCGAAGAATAAAGCAACTAAAAATGAGTAGCATCAAACCATGATCCCCCGGAAAACTATCGCCGGAAGCATCTTTAGTATGCAAACTTGTCATTTCATTTACGCGGTTGACGTTTTCAAATGTTAACGTCGGGCTTGGACGGCTGACGGGGATCTGATGGCCGATCTGATTTATGATCACTGCGGTTATTAACATAACCAGACCAAGCATAAAAAGACGGCGTTTTCCTGCATAATCTTGTTTGCGAAATGCGCTGTAGTAAAGTAGTCCCATACATAAGAGTGATATAGCATCAAATGCCCTCACATTTACGATAGCGACAAATAACGCAAATTTTGAATTTGGCAGCAATTTTTCATTAAAGTAATGAAAAATGGCAGAATCAATGTGAAACCAAAAGCCGTGATTCTCAGGTAAATACCATGAGAAAAACAAGGCGATACCGAGCAGATTGAGTATAAGTATAGCAAGTGGATGGCTACGGGTCATGGGTTACCTATCTTAACGCGAAAATGGATTTTGGTAGTCAAATTGGTTGATGGTGCACTATAGCAAAATTTACAGAAAAGGGTAATCGCCCAACGGTAGAGTATGTAATCAGCAGAAATACCGATAGCCATCATCCTTTACGTTATAATTTTGTTGATTTTTATCGCCATTTTTATGGTTATTCTTTGTCCACATAACTAGCTATGTATATTCGGCCCTTGTCAGGTTGTATCTTGAAATTTATGGATACATTCATATCATTTATTAGTTATCATCAATGTTATTATCATATGAATAATTGTGAGCTATCGAAAAAATAGCTAAATCATTAATACAGTACCGATAATATATATTTGGTGCAATTATTGGGCTCTAACTATTATTAAATAACTAAAGATTGATTTTTTCATATCCTAATTTGATAGTATATTATGTCGAATTGTGGTCGTGATAAATAAAACATATAAAGAAATTGTTTCATTTTCCGTTATATCGTTATATAGATAGCTCGACGTTAAGCCATTGTCTGGTTTTAAAATTGGCATGGGGTTAAAACCGAAAAAAGGTAATGATACCTGTTGTGGAGGTTAACTGCTTATGTTACAAGATATAATCATTTTTCTGTTTATATTTTTATCTTATCCTGCGATGACCCATTACCCTCCGGATTTTAAATCTGGCATCCTTCAATCTTATGGTGCTATTGTCGATCCTCTTCGTCAGCGAACATTTTCTTGCATAACTAATTTAAAGACCATAATGACTAATTTTAAACTTTATTTGTGATTTAACTCAAATAATAGTTTTTTATAACAATATTAAATTAATAAAATTAACATCAGTTTTTTAGCTATAAATTCACCTTTGATATAAATCAATAAAAGGTATTAATGTCGTATTTTTTACATGAAATATTTATTATGGAGATTGAAGGAATAAAAGGTAACTGAGTTTTGTTAATGGAAAAACGAAAGTGAGGTGACCATGCAAAATTATCTTAAACTATTAATTAGCTGTTTGTTGTTTTCATGGATTTCTTATGGATATGCACAACCTATAAGTGGGCAGATACAATTTTCAGGCGCTATTGTTGATCCGGGATGTCAAGTGGTTGTATCAAATACTCAGGCTAATATCTCCTGCTATCGATTAGGAAAAAATATCACTATAAAGCAAATTGTTTCAATGTATAAAACAAAAAAAACAGGAGATGTCATACTTCCCGGAAATATAGGGGTTTCCAGAGTGAAGTGGATTGATAATAAAAAACGTTTGGCGATTATTCATGTTGATTATTTTTAATTTAATTTGGTAATAAGCTGCTCTTTTATCGAATAAGAAAAGAGCAACTTATATATACGAGGGTATAGAAACTACAGAATTAATCGCAACGTCCCATATAACGGCGTTCTGCAATATGAATACGGATTTTTTCTCCTGAACTGAGATATTCAGGAACTTGGATAGTCAATCCTGTACTCATTCTGGCTGGTTTTGTGCGGGCACTGGCCGATGCACCTTTAATTCCCGGTGCGGTTTCTTCAATAATCATATCGACAGTTTGTGGTAATTCCAGAGCGAGTAGCTGGCCATCCATTGTCATGACTTGCATTCCTGGCAGACCTTCATCTGGAATGAACAAAAGTTCTTCTTCAATTTGCTCTTTCTTAAAGTGATAAGGGGTGAAGTCCTCATCATCCATGAAGATATATTCGTCACCATCAATATATGAAAAACTGACACTGCGGCGGGTTAATGTAATTGTTTCGAGAATATCATCACCTTTGAAACGTTCTTCCACTTTTTGACCAGTGCGAATATCAGTAAAACGCATCTTATACAGTGTGCTGGCACCACGTGCGCTGGGTGATTGAATATCGATGTCTTTGACTAATAATAACTTTCCGTTGTGGCTGATCGCGGTTCCGCGTTTAATTTCATTGGCTTTAGCCATAAATACCTTCCGTAAAAACAGGGTAATAGTGGAATGAATGTTAAGGTGGCGACAAAACTACTCGCAGTCAGTGAATTAGGCAAGAGATGAATGAAAGCCCCGGTTAAAATACCAGGGCAGAGGGAAACTAAAAGTCAGCGGTAGGCAGGTAACAGATCAAATAAAGAGAAAATATGAACTACTGCATTTATTAAACCAAACAGGATAATAAATGTTATTAGGAAGTTACCACCGGGGGTACGATAGGTGGCTTGTGGATAACGCTGGCGGCTGGCCCGGGCCATAAGTGCTGGTACGATAATGGCCCAAATAGTTGCTGCCAATCCTGCAAAACCAATTGCATACAGGAAACCATTTGGAAAGAATAATGCCAGTACAGTAGGCGGAATAAATGTTACTAAAGCCGTTTTTAAACGCCCCGTTTTGCTGTCATCGAATCCGAAAAAGTCAGCCAGATAATCAAATAAACCGAGAGATACACCTAAAAATGAGCTGGATAATGCCATATATGAAAAGGCATTCAATAGCTGGTTTATTGTTGCATTGTCGGATGTACTATCCATTTGGTTCAGTAAGTCACTAACGTTACCGCCATCAGCAATAATCTGTTTGAATGCTTCACGGGGAATATTTCCCTGAATGGCATACTGCCACAAAATGTAGATAGTCAATGCAATCAAAGAGCCATAGAGCAAACTGCGTGCAACGGCTTTGACATCTTTATTATAGTATTTTACTAATCCCGGAACGTTGCCATGATAACCAAATGACGTCAGTAAATATGGCAGAGCCATGAAAGCATAAGGTAAGTAACTGGTTTCAGTATTTGCATGATCAAACAAAATAGCAGATTTAACTTCCGTAAACATACCTCCCACTGACATGATAAATGTGATTGTCATGCCACCGATTAAAATAGTGCTTAAGCGATCGACTGCTTTGGTTGATAACCAAACAATAAAGGCAACAATAAATGAGAAAATAAGACCTGTCCCGGTTTGTGACAAGGGAATAATATCTTTTAAGTTACGCAGAATAATTGAGCCACCGGCTGAAATATAGGCGTAAGTCAGAATATATAAAACAAAGGTAATAGATAACCCTGTGAGTGTATTCCAGCCTTTACCCAGTAAATCTTTTGTAATGGTGTGGAAACTAGCTCCACTGGGGTAATTCATATTGGCTTCTAAAATCATCAGACTGGAGAAATAGATACAAACCCAGGTGTATACCAGCAAAATTATCGATCCTGTAAACCATACCCCAGAGGTGACAATGGGAATGGAGAACATACCGGCACCGACGGCAGTACCAGCAATGATCATAGCTCCGCCTAATATGGAGGGGCGTTTCAAATTTTGCGTTACCTCAATGGTCATTATAGACTCCTGATGAATCAGTGTTACCTTTGTACTAGCGCGACGATACATTAATGAATGACATGTGTAAACAGTTATTTATGGGAATGTGCAAATAACGGTTGCCTTATTCTGTATACATTGAGAGAGAATCAATTTATCAAACAGATATATAGAATTTTTTCTCTTGCCACAGTTTAATGGCAGTACGACTGGCTTCGAAATGAGGTTCGGGAAGATTATTGGGATCGCACCAAATTAATTGGTCACATTTTTCCGGCTCCATTAAATGCGGCTCTCCACCGGAATGATGAGCCAGTAAACAGACAGAAACCGTATGTTTTCCTTCATCATGATAGGTCTGGATATTATTGCAGATCCCATAAACATGAGGATTTTGAATGGTTATCCCGATTTCTTCTTGAATTTCCCGAATAGCACACTCTTCAAAAGTTTCACCGTGATCAACATGGCCACCGAATATTGACCAGTATGGGGCGTGTTTTCCTATCCGTTTTCCCAGCAAAACTTCCCCTTTATCATTAATAATGATGACACCAACTCCTACAACAACTGACATGCGTTACTCCTTTTTTTATGAATTATCCACGTTGTGGAAGAGAAATTTCAAATTAGATGTGGTGGCTTTTTCGTCATTTGCCAAAAAATTTTCTGTCGGGCGTATTTTTACTCTTGGGATTGAGGTAATACAATGATCGTTCTAATAGTAATTTAGACTGAAACGATTCAATTTTGATGTTATAAATAGTAGAAGAATTTTAATATGATTTATGATTATTTATTCAGGAGAAACTGGGCAAGATGAGCCGTCGAGTTGCCGCAATAACTTTAAATCCAGCTTATGATTTAGTTGGCCTGTGTCCAGATATTGTTAAGGGAACCGTTAATCGCGTAAAGACAGCGGGGTTACATGCTGCGGGTAAAGGGAATAACGTTGCTAAGGTACTACGCGATTTAGGCATTGATGTCACAGTCAGTGGTTTTCTGGGAAAGGAAAATCAGGAAGGTTTTCAACATTTTTTCAATGAGAACCAAATGAACAACCGTTTCCACTTAGTTTCTGGCAGAACACGTATCAATGTGAAACTGACAGAAAAATATGGTGATGTAACGGATTTTAATTTTTCTGGTTTCCAGGTAACAGAAGAGGAGTGGAATCAATTCATTGATGATTCTCTTTCATGGTTAGGGCAGTTTGATATGGTTGTGGTTAGTGGCAGCTTGCCGGAAGGTGTTTCTCCAGAGTCTCTTACGGACTGGATGAAACGATTACAGCAATGTTGCCCTTGTATTATCTTTGACAGTAGCCGCGAAGCATTTGTGGCTGGGCTTAAGGCAACTCCCTGGTTGGTAAAACCCAATCGTCATGAATTAGAAACTTGGGCGGGTAAACCTCTACCTGATTTAGATAGCATAATTGATGCGGCTCATGCATTGCGTCATAAAGGGATTGCGCATGTTGTTATTTCATTAGGAGAGCAGGGAGCATTGTGGGTTAATGCTTCTGGTGCATGGCTGGCAAAGCCACCATATTGTGAAGTGATCAGTACGGTTGGTGCGGGAGATTCAATGGTTGGTGGGCTGGTTTATGGCTTATTGATGCGTGAATCCAGTGAACATACATTGCGTCTGGCAACCGCCGTCTCCGCACTGACGGTCAGTCAGCCAAATGTAGGGATCAGAAGCCGAACTGAATTGGCATCAATGATGTCAAGGATCCAGTTGACTTCTGTCAGGCAATCAAATTTGCTGTGATTTCAACCAGGCGATTTCTTGATCCCAAATGTCTGGATTGATCGTTTCAAGTACCATCGGAATGCCATTGAAACGGTTATCCTTCATAATATAGCTGAAAGGTGTTTTACCAATGTTTCCTTCACCAAGGCTGTGATGGCGGTCAACACGGCTGGAGAATTCGCTTTTGGCATCATTAAGGTGCATGGCTCGCAGATATTTGAATCCCACAATTTCATCGAATGCTTTAAATGTGGCATCGCAATCTTTCTCAGTACGTAAATCATAGCCTGCTGCAAAAGCGTGGCAGGTATCAATGCAAACACCGACCCGGCTTTTATCTTCAACACCCTCAATAATGGCAGCTAATTGTTCGAATCTAAAACCAAGATTGGTTCCTTGTCCGGCAGTATTTTCAATCACAGCCGTTACACCTTGTGTTTTGTCTAACACAATATTGATAGATTCAGCAATACGCGCAAGGCACTTATCAATATCAATTTTATTAAGATGACTGCCGGGATGAAAGTTAAGTAAATCAATATCTAACAGTTCACAACGCTGCATTTCATCAAGAAATGCAGCGCGGGATTTTTCCAGCCCTTCTGCTTCAGGGTGTCCCAGATTAATCAGATAACTGTCATGAGGAAGAATTTGTCGGCTGCCGTAGCCGTAATGCTCACAATTAGCTTTAAATTTATCAATCACTTCTGTTGATAAAGGTGGGGCATTCCATTGGCGTTGATTTTTCGTGAACAGTGCAAAAGCGGTTGCGTTTAATTCATGAGCTCGAATTACAGCTTGATCAACACCACCAGCCGCACTCACATGGGCTCCAACAAATTTCATATTTTTCTCCTGTTTTGTTTCATTAATTATGCATTGTTCTTATTGTTAATGAAATTCTGTAAGGCATGAAACCAACATGAGCCCAAAGAGTAGAGTAGTACCTGAAATATAAAGCCGAACTTTTGGGCAAATAATGTTAGCCAAATAAAAGATGAATGCTTTTATTGATGATTAATCCCCCAACCATCAACCAGATAAACAAAAGAAAGGCTAACAAAATAGGTTTGGTACCAGCCTGACGAATTGCGCTGGCATGGGTTGTTAAACCTAAAGCAACCATAGCCATCGTTAGCATGAAAGTATCAACAATAATAATATGACTGACAATGGATGCAGGTAATAACTGGAGAGAATTGAAACCTGCTGTAACAATAAAAAATATCGCAAACCATGGAATGTTAATTGACGCTTTTCCATGATCGTTGGCACAGTTTTTAGCTTTTGTACGGCTAATATAACCAGAAAGCAGTAACAAAAAGGGAGCCAGCATCATGACGCGGATCATTTTGCTGATAACGGCTGTATTTTCAGCATCATTTCCTTGTGTATGACCAACAGCAACGACTTGGGCAACTTCATGAATGGTAGAGCCGGAAAACATGCCAAATTCTGTTCGGGAAAAAGAGAACCATTGATGTTGGATGTTAAGTTGATAAAACCAGGGATAAATAAAGATGGCAAGTGTGCCGAATATCACAACTGTAGAAATGGCAACGGTGACTTTGTCGGAAGAGGTTTTCACGACAGGTTTAGTAGCCATAACCGCAGCGGCACCACAAATGCTGCTTCCTGCGCCAATCAGTATGATTGTCTGGCTATCCATTCTGAAAAAAACGTGCCCAAGCCATAACGCAATAAAAAAAGTGGAGGATAGCATAATGACATCAACCAAGATGCCTGTTACTCCAACATCGGTGATTTGCTGGAATGTCAATCGAAAGCCATAAAGAATAATACCTGCTCTCAATAGATAGTGTTTAGCGAAATGGATCCCTTTGCCACAAGTTGATTTTAATAAAGGACATAGCACGTTTCCGACAATAATCCCCAGCAAAATCGCGATGGTCAAAATACTGAATCCCAGATTGGTAAACCATGGGATATGACTCAGATAAATGGCAATTGTTGTCAGTATTATTGTTAATACAAATCCGGGAATGAAATATAGTGCAGGGTAGCGGGTAGCTGTGCCAGTTACATCAATTCTACTTTCAGGCATTATTGCCACTCGTATTACTTATGTATTTTAGGAATAAGCATATAGCAAATAATTTAATTATTAAAATTGATTATTTTTATATGTTTAACCAGTAAATTGGATTAACTGAAGGTGACTTTTGTTAAGTTGCGTAATAGTGTCTAAAATCAAGATTATCTTATCATTTTATTTTTTGCTTCCCGCGAGGCCATATGCGTATCACTCTGAGACAGCTGGAGATTTTTGCAGAAGTTCTGAAAAGTGGTTCAACGACACAGGCTTCTCAACAATTAGCGTTATCACAATCTGCCGTAAGTGCTTCATTAACAGATCTTGAAGGGCAGTTGGGTGTACAGCTTTTTGACAGAGTAGGAAAACGACTGGTTACTAATGAACATGGTCGTTTGCTCTACCCTAAAGCATTGGCACTACTTGAACAGGCTGGTGAGGTGGAGCAGCTTTTCAAATTGGACTTGGGAGCATTGCGACTGGCAGCTAGTAGTACGATTGGTAACTATATGTTGCCTGAAATGCTGGCGAAATACCGTCAGGATTATCCAGATACACCGTTGGAATTGAATATCAGCAACACTGAAGATGTTATAAAGTCGGTTGTGGAATTCCGGGTCGATTTGGGCTTGATTGAAGGATTGTGTCACAATCCTGAATTAATTAGTCAACCGTGGATGAAAGATGAACTGATTGTTTTCTCTTCACCAGCAAGCCCACTGGCGAACGTTAATTTGACGGTGGAAGATCTGATTAAGGCTCCCTGGATATTAAGAGAGAAAGGCTCAGGAACAAGGGAAGTTCTCGACCATCTTCTGTTTTCGCAGATGCCCCGGTTCAATATTGCAATGGAATTAGGCAATTCGGAAGCGATTAAACATGCCGTTCAGTATGGAATGGGAATTAGTTGTTTGTCGCGTCGGGTTATTCGGGAACAATTACAGAATGGCACATTAATTGAATTAATGATACCGGGGCTACAACTTTATCGTACTCTTTATCTGATTTATCACCGCCAGAAACATATGTCTAACGCGTTACAAAAATTATTGAGCTACTGTCATTAGCATCAATTTAATGCCATATGGAATGACATATAATCGTGTAGCTTATAATTGGCGGCTGATCATGAAGGTATCTTATAACCTTCAATCGCCGCTATTCTGGAGACAAAGATTTGTTACAATTCCGCACTAAAAATTATTCTCGATGATATAGGAATAGAATGTCTCAAGAACAAAGCATGCCACGGGATCAGGCTCCAAGAATCCTGCGCCGTGAATTAAAAGCACGACATATGGCGATGATTGCCATTGGTGGATCAATTGGCACAGGATTGTTTGTTGCTTCTGGAGCGACCATTTCGAAAGCTGGCCCAGGTGGGGCTCTGCTTTCATATGCGCTGATCGGCCTGATGGTCTATTTTCTGATGACCAGCTTGGGTGAATTGGCTGCTTACATGCCTGTATCAGGGTCGTTTTCCACCTATGGTTCTAAGTATGTTGATGAAGGCTTTGGTTTCGCATTAGGGTGGAACTATTGGTACAACTGGGCTGTTACGATAGCAGTTGACCTTGTTGCCGCTCAATTGGTGATGGGATATTGGTTCCCGGATGCGCCGGGCTGGATATGGAGTGCTTTATTCCTTAGCCTAATTTTCCTGTTGAACTTTATTTCAGTTAAAGGATTCGGAGAGGCGGAATATTGGTTCTCTCTAATCAAAGTTTCTACAGTTATTGTTTTCATTGTTGTCGGCATTCTGATGATTGTCGGTATCATGAAAGGGGCTGGAGGCGCTGGCTGGCATAACTGGACTATTGGCAATGCACCATTTGCTGGTGGGTTTGCGGCCATGATTGGGGTGGCAATGATTGTGGGTTTTTCATTCCAGGGGACTGAACTTATTGGTATCACAGCAGGGGAATCAAAAGATCCCGCGAAAAACATTCCCCGTGCTGTACGTAAGGTATTCTGGCGTATCTTATTATTCTATGTGTTTGCCATTTTAATTATCAGCTTAATTATTCCTTATACAGATCCGAGTTTGTTACGTAATGGTGTGAAGGATATTAGTGTCAGTCCATTCACATTGGTATTTGAAAATGCGGGGTTATTGTCAGCCGCCGCCGTGATGAATGCAGTAATCTTAACTGCTGTATTATCTGCGGGGAACTCAGGAATGTACGCTTCAACCCGCATGTTGTTCACATTGGCACGAGAAGGTAAGGCACCTAAGATTTTTGGTTCTCTGTCGAAAGGCGGTGTTCCACGTAACGCGCTTTATGCTACAACTGTGGTGGCGGGATTATGTTTTCTCAGTTCAATGTTTGGTAACCAGACGGTATATTTGTGGTTGTTGAATACCTCAGGTATGACTGGTTTTATTGCATGGCTTGGTATTGCGATTAGTCACTATCGTTTCCGTAAGGGCTATATTGCTCAAGGGCGAGATCTCAATGAACTGCCATATCGCTCCGGCTTTTTCCCTATCGGGCCGATTTTTGCATTTATCCTATGTTTGCTGATCACATTGGGCCAGAACTATCAGGCATTCCTGCAAGATACTATAGACTGGTATGGTGTTACGGCGACTTATATCGGCATTCCATTATTCTTAATTATTTGGTTTGGTTATAAGCTGAAAAAGAAAACGCGTTTTGTCAAATACAGTGAGATGGAATTTCCATCATTAAAGAATACAAATTATGAATAAATTGTTAATAGAAAACCGATAGAATGGAGCTTTTTTATTAATATATTATTATTTGTATTTTACAAAAACTGCCTGTTCTGTGATGGAGTCGGCAGTTTTTATTTTTTATAGAATTAAAGCAAAATTATAACAATTAAATTTCGGATATATCGAATCAGTCGCATTGATAATTATTCTTATTTGCTTTATTGTTAACAGCAAAATTATTGCATGAAGAGGCTAACTAAAGTGAAGTTTGGATTTCAAACAATCGTGAAAGGCGTGAGTATCAGTCTATTGGCAAGCTCTGCGATGATGACAAGTTTTGCATCTTGGGCTGAAACAGTCACGGATGTTGCTGGACGTACTGTGGAAGTGCCTGAAAAAGTCAATCGTATCTTGTTGGGTGAAGGTCGTTTATTCCATGCAATCGCATTATTAGAAGGAGATAAACCTCTGGCTCGTATCGTGGGTTGGCAGGGGGATTTCCGTAAACTTGACCCACAAACTTACTCTATTTATAAAGCCAAATTCCCTGAAATTGACAATATTCCACTGATAGGTAATACCAGTGCTGATAGTGTCAGTTCTGAAAAAGTGCTGACATTGAATCCTGATGTGGCTATCTTCGGTTTGTCTGGTCATGGTCCAGGCAAAAACAGTGAATTGGTTAAACAATTAGAAAAAGCAGGTATTCCTGTTGTTTTTGTTGATTTCCGTAATAATCCACTGAAAAACACACTGCCGAGCATTCGTATGTTAGGTAAGGTGCTGCACCGCGAGGAACAAGCGAATGCTTACGCTGATTTTTATGAAAAAAATCAGAAACGGGTAACTGATATTACTGACCGTATACCAACAGAGCAAAAACCTTCTGTATTTATTGAGCTGAGAGCAGGCTCCATCGAAGATTGCTGTGGTACAGCAGGCAATGGCAACATGGGGAATTTCATTGATCTGGCTGGTGGTAAAAATATCGCTAAAGAGGTTCTGCCAACCCCACTGGGTACAATGAACCTGGAAAAAGTGATTGCTGTTGATCCTTATATTTACATCGCCAGTGGTGCGCAAGATCCAGGTGAGAAAAGTGAAGGTATCCAGATGGGCGCTCAGACTTCCGCAGATATTGCCCGCTCAGGGTTGAAATCTATCACTGAACGCAGAGGTATCAATAACCTAACCGCAGTGAAAGAAGGTCGTACCCATGCTATTTGGCACCATTACTATAATTCACCTTATAATGTTGTAGTTACCCAAGTTTTTGCTAAGTGGTTCTATCCTGAAAAGTTCGCTGATTTAGATCCACAGCAAACATTGAAAGAGATTCACTCTAAATTTTTAGCTATTGAACCAGCAGGCACATATTGGGTCAGTGAAAAATAAGCAGTAACAGGTAATAAAAATGAGCGTCACTACCGAGCCTATGCCAATGGTGAAACAACAAGGTGAATGTGATATCAAAGCACACTATCGTCACATCCTGCATCGACGTATTGCATGGATTTTGTTGATAGTTTTGGTTATCAGCATTTCTTTAGTATTAGATCTTACAATGGGGCCATCAGGGTTATCTTTGTCTGCTCTCTGGCAAACACTGATTTCGCCGGAGAGTATGGATGCAGGAACCCGGGTAATTGTCTGGGATATTCGATTACCTTATGCCTTGATGGCGGTAGTGGTTGGCTTGTCTCTGGGGCTGGCGGGAGCTGAAATGCAGACCATTCTGAATAACCCGCTGGCCAGCCCATCTACATTGGGCGTTACCAATGCCGCTTCTTTTGGTGCGGCATTGGCAATCATATTAGGTATTGGTATTCCCGGTATACCTGATCAGTGGTTTATCTCTGTAAATGCTTTTATTTTTGCTCTGTTGGCTGCTTTGATGCTTGATGGGATTACACGTTGGACAAAAGTTGCCACTTCTGGTGTGGTGCTATTTGGTATTGCAATGGTATTTACCTTCGAGGCGCTGGTTGCCATGATGCAGTTTATTGCGACGGAAGATACCTTGCAGGGGCTGGTTTTCTGGACAATGGGTAGTCTTTCAAAGGCAACATGGGTCAAACTGGGTACTTTGCTGCTGGTATTCTTGATGCTTATGCCTGTTTCTATGATGAATTCCTGGAAACTGACCGCTTTGCGTCTAGGGGAAGATCGGGCAATTAGTTTTGGTATTAATATCCGTCGTCTCCGTTTGGGCACTTTGTTACGTATTAGTATTCTGACCGCACTGGCGGTGGCGTTTGTTGGGCCGGTTGCGTTTATTGGTCTGATTGCTCCCCATATTGCCAGACTGATGTTTGGTGAAGATCACCGCTTCTATTTGCCAGCGAGTGCCCTGATAGGTGCACTGGTACTGTCAATGGCGTCTATCGCGTCCAAGAATCTGATCCCGGGTGTCATCATACCCGTGGGAGTTGTGACATCTTTGGTTGGTGTTCCTTTCTTCTTGAGCATCGTGTTACGCCATAGGGGGAGTGTATGAATCAGGGATTGAAAATCAGTCGATTCACGGCGGGTTACCTAAAGCATCCTGTTATTGAAAATTTGGATGTAAGTCCACTACCGCGTGGCAAAATTACGGTATTGCTCGGGCCTAATGGTAGCGGAAAATCAACGTTATTGCGCTCACTGGCGGGTTTAAATAAAGCCAATGGCGCTCTGCTGCTGGATGGGCAGGATTTAATGCAGATGGATTTTGCCCAACGTGCCCAGAACGTAGTTTATTTGCCTCAATCATTGCCTGCGGGAGTCCATCTGCATGTGCTGGAATCTGTGATTGTTGCTCAACGGGCATCAGGTGGTGTGAGCAGTGACCAGTGTGAACAAGAAGTCATGGAATTGCTGCGTCAGCTTGGAATTGAGCATTTGGCTTTAAGTTATTTGGATCAATTATCCGGTGGACAAAAACAATTGGTTGGTTTGGCTCAATCCTTGATAAGAAAGCCGACATTATTATTATTAGATGAACCGTTAAGTGCGCTGGATTTAAATTACCAGTATCACGTTATGGATTTAGTCGCACGTGAAACACGTCGCCGTAATATTATTACTGTTGTTGTTGTGCATGATATTAATATTGCACTGCGTCATGGTGACCATATATTAATGTTGAAAAAAGGTGAATTAATTTCTGAAGGCTTACCTGAACAGGTAATAACACCGGACAGTCTGGCTCAAGTATATGGTGTTAAGGGCAGGATAGAACATTGTTCTCAGGGAATACCTCAAGTATTAATTGATGGCCTCGTAATGGATTTGGCTGGTTAAAATAATAAAAAGCATAAGTTGTTTTATTTAAATTGAAGAGCAAATAAAAAGATAACACTGGTAGGGATAAATTCTTATCCCTGCATGTTGAGTTTATGTCGATTATCCAAATTAAATAGTTTTATTTTCCAACTTGGAGAATCGGGAATGGTCGTTTTTGCAAAGAAAAAACTCGTCTTAGGCATTATTGCTACTGTTTCATCCAGCGTTGTTTTGGCTGCTAATGCAGCTAATAATGGCGAAGATAAAATAATTGTTACCACTGCTGCGGGTTTCCAGCAAAAAATTGAAGATGCGCCAGCCTCCATTTCGGTGGTTAGTCGTAAACAGTTGGAAACCAAAGCTTACCGTGACGTGACGGATGCATTGAAAGATGTTCCGGGAGTCGTCGTTACGGGGGGCGGTAGCAGCAGTGATATTAGTATCCGTGGTATGTCATCACAATACACAATGATACTAATTGATGGTAAGCGTGTTGACACTCGCAGCACTCGTCCAAACAGTGATGGTTCAGGTATTGAGCAGGGATGGCTGCCACCGCTGGCATCAATTGAACGTGTTGAAGTTGTACGTGGGCCAATGTCTTCCCTTTATGGCTCCGATGCAATGGGCGGTGTTATCAATATCATTACTCGTAAGGTTCATAAAGAGTGGAATGGCAGTTTACGTGCAGATACTACCCTGACTGAACGTACAAAATCAGGTAATAGCTACCAAACCAGCGCTTATGTTGCAGGACCGTTAATTGATGGTTTATTAGGATTAAAAGTGACTGGCCTGTTTTCTCACCGTAATGAAGATAAATTTATTGATGGTTATAGAAAACAAGAAATGCGTAATGGTGCGGCGACTTTTTCTTTAACACCAAATGAGCAAAATAGCTTTGATTTTGAAGTCGGGCGTTATGAGCAAGATCGTGATTCAACAATTGGTAAAACTCGTCCATGTACGAAAAGATCTTGTGAAGATAACACCAGCCGTTATGCGCGTAATAATTACTCGATAACACATAATGGTGTTTATGACTTTGGCACAATGACATCTTATATTCAGCGGGATGAGTCGAAGAACCCTGAACGTGAAATGAAATTCGCAGATACTATTTTTAATAATCAAACCACATTTACCTTAGATGATCATACAGTAAGCGTAGGAGGACAATATCGTTATGAAGACCTGCGCGATAATGGCAATAAATCGGCGTCTGAAAACGGTACAAATACAAATAAGCTTACTCGCTGGAGTTGGGCGTTATTTGCTGAAGATGAATGGCAAATCATCAATGACTTCGCTCTGACGGGAGGTATTCGTCTAGATAAAGATCAACTTTTTGGTGCCCATGTAACCCCTCGCTTATATGGCGTCTGGCGTGCCGATGAGCAATGGACAATTAAAGGTGGTATCACTACAGGATATCGCTCACCTAACTTGCGACATGTTGCGCCTAATTGGTTGCAAGTGACGGGAGGGGGACGTAGCAATGGCGTGATCGAAAGTGATCCAAAACTGAAACCAGAAAAAAGCATTAATGAAGAAATTAGCGTGATCTGGAACAACCAAGAAAATTTTAATGTGGGTATCACAATCTTTAATACAAACTTTAAAGATAAAATCACTGAATTTAACATTTGTAAATCACTTGTATCTTGTAAATCAATTGGCAAGGGTGATTATGATTTTGTTAATGGAAGAATGAACGTTGGTAAAGCGAACATTCGTGGTATAGAGACGACCATAAATTGGGATATCAGAGAAAATCTATCATTGGCAGCAAACTATACTTATTCCTATTCTAAGCAGAAAACGGGCAAGTTTAAGGGCCAACCGTTGAATAAGATGCCAACACATATGGCTAATGCAACCCTAAACTGGCAGACATTGCCAGAAATGGAAACATGGGCTCGTATTAATTTCCGTGGGAAAACAAAGAACTTTCAGTACCGTTCATCAATAGGAAGTGGTACACCTTCCTATTCTTTTGTTGATCTGGGTATGACTTATAGTCTCACGAAAAATTTGAGAGTATTAGGTGGTGTCTATAACGTCTTTGATAAACGTGTGACGGATGAAATCCACGGAGCTACTCTTGACGGTCGCCGTTACAATATCGGCATTAATTATGACTTTTAATTAACATTTCGATTTATATTAATTAAAGTTATTATTATCGATTAAATGTAATATTAAATCTGCTCTTTATCGTAATTATGACTAAGAGCAGGTTTTTTTTGATATCATGTTTGTTATAATTAAATAGCAAATAATTTACTTCTGTGCTAAAAAATTATTAACTGCCAATCAAAGGATATGATAGCATCACGTTTCTGAACTCCTTCAGTAAGAAGAAATTCCTGTTTACTCTTTTGTATTGTAAAAAATAATGAATTTTTAGTGTGATAGCCCTTGCTATTTCTGGACTTGAAGTGCAAAATGCGTCCACTAAAAATAACTGGTGCGTAATTATGCATCAGTTATTTTTTTTGCATTGAGTTATTTTTTACAACACCAAGAGACCGGATATTCTCCGGATCGATACTGACCATAAGCAGCTACTAATGAAAAGAGCTGCTGTATTGAGGAACACAAATATGGAGCAATTATTCGCTTTTGCACTTGTGCCAATTGGCGCTCGCTGCTGCAATGACGATTATGGGGCGCGGACCTCTGTCAGTTTGCTATCTTCCAACTCTTTTTTCTTTTCTGTTTATAGACAGATGCGAAGTCTACCCAGTAACTATCGATTAAGTAGTTGTAGTAATACCCAGATCGAAGTTATGGGAGGTTTCGCTCATGTCGCATAATACTACAGCCACTCTCGGTACTGTTCAGGAAAGTGCCAGCAATCGTGTTCAACTGAGAAGAACACTGACTTTATTTCAAGTGGTCATGATGGGGCTTGCCTATATACAGCCAATGACTATCTTTGATACCTTTGGTATTGTTTCCAAATTGACGGATGGGCATGTTGCAACATCTTATGCTATCGCGTTGATTGCAATTTTATTTACAGCTTTGAGTTACGGGAAACTGGTAAAAAGATTCCCGTCAGCAGGTTCTGCCTACACTTACGTACAAAAATCAATGAATCCCCATCTTGGGTTTATGGTAGGTTGGTCATCTTTGCTGGATTATCTGCTTATGCCGATGATCAATATCTTGCTGGCAAAAATTTATCTTCAAGCCATTTTCCCTGGTATTGATCCTTGGGTCTTTGTGGTTGGTCTGGCGGTGTTAATGACCGTTTTCAACCTGAGTGGTATTAATGTTGTTGCTAATCTCAATGGTCTTATTGTCGTTGTTCAGATTGCCGTTATAGTTGCGTTTGTTGGTTTATTAATACACGGCATACATAGCGGTGAAGGTGCAGGAACACTATTTAGTGCCCGGCCATTTACATCAGAAGAAGCGAAATTGATTCCAATGATTACCGGGGCAACGATACTTTGTTTCTCATTTCTTGGTTTTGATGGCATCACTTCTCTGTCTGAAGAAACACCTAATGCAAGCAAAGTGATCCCGAAAGCGATCTTCCTCACTGCATTGATTGGTGGTGTTATCTTTATTGCTGTCTCTTATTTCTTACAGCTCTATTTCCCAGATGTTTCCCGGTTTAAAAACCCGAACGAATCTCAGCCAGAAATTATGCTGTATGTTGCCGGTGCTCTGTTCCAGGCCATTATCCTGGTGTTTTCTTGTGTCACTGTAATGGCTTCTGGTATGGCGGCACATGCGGGCGTGGCTCGTTTACTTTATGTTATGGGGCGCGATGGTGTATTGCCAGAGAAAATATTTGCCTATGTTCATCCGAAATGGCGCACGCCTTCAATCAACGTTATCTTGGTTGGGATAGTTGCCTTATCAAGTGGATTTTTAAATCTGGTAACGGCAACGGCATTGATCAACTTTGGGGCATTGGTTGCATTTACTTTCGTAAACTTAGCAGTAATTTCGCAATATTACGTTCGTGAACGACGTAACAATACTCTGAAAGACACTATCAATTTCCTTTTGTTGCCATTATTTGGTGCAGCAACAGTAGGGGTATTGTGGACAAATCTGGAAGCAAGCTCTATGGAGTTGGGTCTGATTTGGGCAGGTATCGGTCTGCTTTATATGTTCTTCCTGACTCGCAGCTTCCGGCAGCCTATGCCACAATTCAGTGAATCTGTATAAAAGTCATTGTTATATTATTTTTTTTAAGAAACAGCACCTTTGAGTGCTGTTTTTTTGTCAATAATAAATTAATTTTAATTAAAAAATAACCAATATACGTCATATAATATGATTAAACTTTGTTCTTAATAATCTCATTAAAGGTATTTCCGTTTGATTCTACATTAAGGTAAGAAAATCATTATGAATGATGTTAAGACTCCTCAAAATCAGCAATTCATTGCAATTCTTACTCATATTGTGGGTTCTTCTCATATTCTCACTGAACCACAAAAAACAGAACGCTATCGCAAAGGCTTTCGTTCCGGGCAAGGAAATGCCCTTGCTGTCGTTTTTCCCGGCTCATTGTTGGAGCAGTGGAAAGTTTTCAAGGCATGTGTAGAAGCAGACAAAATTATTTTAATGCAGGCTGCTAATACAGGGTTAACGGAAGGCTCTACGCCCAATGGTAATGATTATGATCGTGATATTATCATTATCAATACACTGAGAATGGATAAAATACAGATTCTCAAATCTGTCAATCAGGTCATTGCATTCCCTGGTAGCACATTGTGGAATCTGGAAAAAGTATTAAAACCGCTTGGCCGTGAACCGCATTCAGTAATTGGTTCTTCCTGTATTGGTGCATCGGTTATTGGTGGAATTTGTAATAATTCTGGTGGCTCCTTGGTTCAGCGTGGGCCTGCTTATACCGAAATGGCTTTATATGGGCGTGTGAATGAAAAAGGCGAAGCCGAGCTTATCAATCACTTAGGTATAGAATTGGGAAACTCGCCAGAAGAAATCCTGACCTGTTTAGAAGAACGACGTTACCGTATTGAAGATATTCAGCAAAATAAAAGAGTCGCTTCTGATCATGAATATACCCAGTGGATTCGTGATATTGATGCGGACACCCCATCACGCTTTAATGCTGATGAACGCAGGTTGTTTGAAGCCTCAGGTTGCGCAGGTAAATTGATTGTTTTCGCCGTTCGTTTAAATACCTTTGCGGCAGAACCTTCGACACAAGTATTCTATATCGGGACTAATCAACCGGGAGTTTTGACAGAATTACGTCGGCATATCTTATCGAGTTTTCAGCACTTGCCGGTTGCTGGTGAATATATGCATCGGGATATTTTTGATGTTGCCGAAGTTTATGGCAAAGATACTTTCGTTATGATCGATAAAATTGGCACTGATAAAATGCTAAAGTTCTTCAGCTTAAAAGGGCGAATGGATACCATTTTCGGCAAAATTCCTTTTTTGCCAGCACATCTAATGGATCGGGTAATGCAGGGACTAAGCCGTTTGTTACCTTCACATTTACCCGCGCGTCTGAAAGCGTATCGGGATCGTTTTGAACATCATTTACTATTAAAAATGTCTGGTGAAGGTATAAAAGAAGCGAATGAATGGTTAGAGGGCTATTTTAAACAGGCAGAGGGTGAATATTTTGTCTGTACCCCAGAAGAAGGTGCTAAGGCTTTTTTACATCGCTTTGTGGCAGCAGGAGCCGCTATTCGGTATCAGGCAGTGCACAGCAACGAAGTAGAAGATATTTTGCCGTTGGATATTGCTCTCAGACGTAACGATCGTGAGTGGTTTGAACATCTGCCGCCAGAAATCAATGATGCACTGGTACATCGTTTATATTACGGCCATTTTATGTGTCATGTATTTCATCAGGATTACATTGTTAAAAAAGGTAGAAATATTAAGGTATTGAAAGAGAAGATGCTGAAAATTTTAGACCAGAGAGGAGCAGAATATCCTGCTGAGCATAATGTAGGTCATTTGTATACGGCTAAGCCCCAGCTTAAGCAGTTTTACCAAAAGAATGATCCGACTAATAGTTTGAATCCAGGGATTGGTAAAACATCTAAGCTGAAAAATTGGGGTGAAGAGTGTGGAGGTCAATGTTTTGATAAATGCTCTGATCATCAGCATGACTAGAGTCATCGTACAAGGATTGAAAAAGACAAAACCTGAGTTCTGTCTTTTCCTGTTTTAACTGAAATTTATTCAGCCAGTTGAACTGCATAGTCGATCAATGCCTTTAATTGACGGCATTTCTCTTCATCAGATTGGTGTTCAATAAAAAGTTGTTCAATAGTTGCAAAATATTGGGTGATATTTTCTTGTGTCAGTATCTCCCGGCGGTGCTGCAACCAACGTTGTTGTTCATCATAATCCAAAGTTGCCGGATAGTTTCTGGCGCGATAACGGAACAGAAGTGCTTTAATGCGTGTATCTTGAAATGTTAAATCCAGCGCAGGCAGATTTTGAGGAGTGGTTTCACGAATAATTTCCATCGCAGTTTTATCAGCGTCGCAGAAAAAGCCACTATATAGCTTAGCATCAACATTATCGGATTCTGGAAATTCCTCTGGATGAGAAAATAATTCGACCACTTTTTCCCTGATTTGTGGATTACTACGTAAAATAGCCAGATTTTGTGCACATTGGTTGCGATCTAATCCAACCCGCTCTGCATCTTGGGGGCGCAATGTATTTTCAGGCGCAATAATCGGGCATTTATTGATATGTACCAGTTTGATGGGAACAGGCGCTTGATCTGGCTGTAATTCATCTCGTCGGGTATACAAGCGTTCACGTAATTCATCTACACTAAGTTCCAGCAGAGGTGTGATATCACCAGCCAAATCACACATGACAACGGCATTACGGTTTGTTGGATGCCAGGCCAAAGGTGCGATCAGGCTAATATTACTACGTAAAGCGCCAAACATGCCTGATACATGTACCAGCGGTTTCATTTGTGGAATATCAATCTGATTACTGATTTTTTGTTTATTTCTTAACTGGAAAAAATAATCGAACAGCTTAGGTTGTGCCTGTTTAATCAGTTTCGCCATAGCAATAGTGGCGTAAACATCTGACATAGCGTCATGGGCCTGAGTATGTTCGATGCCATTGGCTTTTGTCAGATGTTCCAGCTTAAAGCTAGGTAACCCCTCATCATTTTCTGGCCAGATGATCCCTTCTGGGCGCAGGGCATAGCAGGCACGTAACACATCAAGCAAGTCCCAACGAGAATTACCTTTTTGCCAACTATAGGCATAAGGATCGTAGAAATTGCGATAAAAGATATTACGGCTGACTTCATCGTCAAAACGGATATTGTTATATCCGAGGACACAGGTATTGGGTTTACTGAATGCAGCATGGATCAAGCGTGCAAACTCTGCTTCATTAACCCCTTTATTCAGCGCTAATTGGGGAGTAATTCCCGTAATCATGATAGCTTCAGGATCAGGGAGATAATCATCAGCAGGGGCACAGTACACCACTAATGGCTCTTCAATGATATTAAAATCACTGTCAGTACGAACTCCTGCAAACTGCGCAGGACGATCTAAGGCAGGATGTTTACCGAAGGTCTCATAATCATGAAAGTAGAAAGTGGGGGTTTTATCGTTACTCAAGGCAATTCTGCATCCATTGGTTGTTGGTTTAACTAATCAGATTTCAATGTATTATTCTTGTCTATCAGTCATGCTCATATCATTTGAGTGGTCTTACCCGCGGTAAGTTAGTTTGTCATGTGGCTAGATTAAAGATATGGTAACCCATAGGCTCATTACGTCAATAAATTATCGAAACTGGCTTGTCTATGTGTTGCCTGAAATTGTATTGTGTAGTCAGCATAAAAAATTATCGGTCTAATTAAAGAAAGGTGTAAAAAATGGACAACGCGAATAAACCGACATTCCATAATGTATTAGAGTTTGTGCGTATCTTTCGTCGCAAAAATAAATTACAACGAGAAATCGTAGACAATGAGAAAAAGATCCGCGACAACCAAAAGCGTGTATTGTTACTGGATAATCTGAGTGATTACATTAAACCGGGAATGTCAGTTGAAAATATTCAAGGAATTATCGCCCATATGCGTAGCGATTATGAAGAGCGAGTTGACGAATATATTATCAAAAATGCTGAGTTGTCTAAAGAACGCCGCGAATTGTCCAAAAAGCTTAAGGCAATGGATGGCGGAGTGAAATAAGATATCGACCACGCCGGAAGGCGTGGTTACTTTATCAACTCCAGTGAGGTCTTAGTTCAGGATCGACCAAAGCGTAAATCTGGTAATAAGTCTCTTTATCCTCAGCCATATGTGCCAATTGCAAAGCGACATCCTCACGACTCACCATACCGTGAATTTCCCCCTGATAACGTTGGCAATGTCCTGTCCCTGCTTGATTAGTCAGACCACCGGGACGAATAATTGTAAAGTCTAATGTACTGGTTTGCAGATAACTTTCTGCCAGTGATTTGAGCCTGACTGATTGACCGAATAATGATTTGGCACGTGGTGATAAGGTGTGCCAACTATCACCACATCCTATGGATGTAACCAAGAGCATGCGTGAAATTTGAGCTTTTTCCAACGCATCTATGATGGCAATATTGCCGTAGTGATCTGAATTACCTCCCCCGATAGTTGAAAAAACAATGGGATTTTCTCCGGCATGTTCAATAGCTTTTTCTATACTTCGGCTGTCACAGGCATCACCTTGTATCACATTCACACCTATTGAGCTTAGTTTAATAGCCTGTTGTTCATTACGGATCAATGCCGTAATCGAACGTTTTTGTTTTAGTGCGATACCGGTTAGATAACGTCCGATACCTTTACCCGCACCAAAAATTAACCAAGGTTTCGTAGACGAAATTTTATTCATAATAATTTACCGTTTCAAATGATAACTATCTGAGTTTATTGGAATCAGAGTTCAAAGAAAATGAAACAGACGACTTTTGTTGCGTGAACAAAAAAAGTATCCCCCGGCTATGCCCTGTCTCTTGATCACATCTATAGCTCAAGAGACTGTGCAAGCAAGTAACCCTCAAGGAGGGTTTGTAATATGAACCATCCTTCCCATAGCCTTTCCCATCCTACTCGACCATTACGTTTTGATGCAAGCTTGCCGAGGTTAATATAGGCCCAGTAGAGGCTTGGGGCTTTCTTCGGTGGTTTCGATTTGTTTTGCTTTGACCACAGTAAGTTCCACGCTAGCGGACTCAGGATCATTTCACAGCTCTGCTTTTCTGCTTCCTCTTTATTAAGCCCCAGATAGCGCAATTGATGAAGACGGACTGCAATAAACGCGAGTATCACTACCATGCGTTCTAAATTCTCTTTGCTTTGCATGCGTAACTCTTCAACCTGAGTGCCACCGCTTTTCCACGCTTTGTGAAATTCTTCAATCAGCCACCGTTTTTCGTAGTAATCGAGAATACGCTGGGCATCTTCTTTTGTTTTCACGGGTTCTGAGGTCAGAATGTGCCAGCTCAAGCCATCATGATTTCCCGTTTCTTGACAACCGACATAGTACAGTGGGACGCCGTCACCGGTTTTATTCGCCGGGATTTTTACGGTCACCGCCGCATAACGCACTTCGCAGTGTGCATCACGCGCTTTTCGCCCGCCTTTTTGCCTCACTTGAACCGTTCTCGTATCCGCATACACCAAGGCGCCACTGTAATGATAAAGCTTGTCGCTGCTTTCTTCTATGCAACGGCTTTGCATAGAGCGAACGACAAAGCGCTGATGATTTGAGACCTTATAGGTCAGGTACTCGATAATGTCTGCTTCCCGGTCACAGACCGAGATAACTTTTCGCATGTCAGCACCGAGGCGGGCTTCCAT